>JAJZFF010000566.1 GCA_021805485.1 Pseudomonadota bacterium | reverse complement strand
CGACCGCTACGACCGGGTGGAGACGATCGGCTTCTTCTACGGCCAGCGCCACGCGGTGGAACTGGAGTGCCGCGCCCCGCTGCGCGCCGCCATCGCCGGCCTGCGCCCCTGGCGCGCGACACTGGGCGCCGACACGATGCTCGACATCAGCGCCGCCCTCGCCGCGCTCGGCGCCACCGCGATGACCGCCGAAATCGAGATCGAGACCACCGAAGCCGGCCTGCCCAACACCTTCGTCCCCGGCCGCAACCTGCTCTTCCTCACCTACGCCGCCGCCCTCGCCTACCGGCGCGGCATCGGCGCGCTGGTCGGCGGCATGTGCGAGACCGACTATTCCGGCTACCCCGATTGCCGGAACACGACGATGCAGGCCATGCAGTCGGCCCTGTCGCTGGGCCTCGACCGCGCCGTCACGGTCGAGACGCCGCTGATGTATCGCGACAAGGCCGCCACCTGGGATCTCGCCGCCGAACTCGGCGGCGCTGCGCTGGTCGAGGCGCTGCGCACCGGCAGCCACAGCTGCTATCGCGGCGAGCGCGCCACGCTGCACGACTGGGGCTATGGCTGCGGCACCTGCCCGGCCTGCGAGCTGCGCGCGGCGGGCTGGCAACGCTGGCGCGCGAGCCGGCGGGATTTTGTGGACGGTGGATGACAGTTTCGTGTATCGGCGTCTGATGCGGCGGTTTCTCGTGCATCCAAATGATGATATAAATCCGTATCCGGACGGTGCAGGCGTTCGCGATGCAGCACCGCAGGCCGGACCACGAGGCCGGAGCGGCGTTCCGGCGGCGAGACCCGCCCGACGACCGATCCCGGACAAGGGCCGTGCCGCGCGGGGTGGCGCGCAGCGATGGACGGCGGGCGGCAGTGAAACACACGATGGCATCGCGCAGGCGATGAACAGGTTATCGAGACGATGAAGACGATCAACGCGATCAGGATGGGCGGTGTCGATGTTCTCCCGCTGGTCGAAGGCGGCAAGGGCGTTGCCGTGTCCAACGGATTTTCGGCCGGCAGCTGGGCCGCCTCGGGCGGCGTCGGCACGTTCAGCGCCGTCAACGCCGACAGTTACGACGAGTCCGGCCGCCCGGTCCCGCAAGTCTATCACGGCACCACGCGGCGCGCCCGCCACGAGGAACTCGTCGCCTTCGCGATCGAGGGCGGCATCGCCCAGGCCCGCCGCGCGCACGAGGAATCCGGCGGAAGCGGGCGCGTCCACGCCAACATCCTCTGGGAAATGGGCGGCGCCGAGCGCGTCATCACCGGCATTCTCGAAGGGGCGAAGGGCCTGGTGAACGGCATCACCTGCGGCGCCGGCATGCCCTACCGGCTGTCGGAAATCGCCTCGAAATTCAACATCCACTACTACCCGATCGTCTCCTCGGCGCGCGCCTTCAACGCGCTCTGGCGCCGCGCCTACCACAAGGCGGCGGAACTGCTCGGCGGCGTCGTCTACGAAGACCCCTGGCTCGCCGGCGGCCATAACGGCCTGTCCAACTCCGAGGACCCCACCAAGCCCGAAAGCCCGCTGCCCCGCGTCATCGCGCTGCGCCGGCAGATGCGCGAGTTCGGCCTCGGCGAAACGCCGATCATCATGGCCGGCGGCGTCTGGTGGCTCGAGGAATGGGAAGACTGGATCGACAATCCCGAGCTCGGCCCCGTCGCCTTCCAGTTCGGCACCCGCCCGCTGCTGACCAGGGAAAGCCCGATCAGCGACGTCTGGAAGCAGAAGCTGCTCACCCTCAAGCAGGGCGATGTCTATCTCAACCGCTTCTCCCCCACCGGCTTCTATTCCAGCGCGGTGAACAACGGCTTCATCCAGGGCCTGCGTGCCCGCAACGAGCGGCAGGTCGCCTACACCACCGAGCCGGTCGGCGAGCATACCGAGGAATACGGCGTCGGCCCGCGCAAGCGCCCGGTCTGGCTCACCCCGGCCGACCTCCGGGACGTCCACGCCTGGGAGCGCGAGGGCTTCACCGAGGCGATGCGCACCCCGGATTCCACCCTCGTCTTCGAAACCCCCGACGCCGCCGAGGAAATCCGGCTCGACCAGGTGAACTGCATGGGCTGCCTCTCGCAGTGCCGCTTCTCCAACTGGTCGCATGAAGAGCCCGATTTCTCCACCGGCAAGAAGGCCGACCCGCGCAGCTTCTGCATCCAGAAAACCCTGCAGGACATCGCGCACACCCATAACGATGCGGATTCGGTCGACCAGAACCTGATGTTCAGCGGCCATAACGGCTACCGCTTCGCCACCGACCCGTTCTATTCCAACGGCTTCATCCCGACGGTGAAGCAGCTGATCGAACGGATCCTCACCGGCCGCTGACCGCGGCCGGCGCCCTCCGCGTCAGCCGATGCCGAGGGCTTCCAGCACGCGCGCGGGCGTGATCGGCAGCGAAGTGATCCGCGCGCCGCGCGGCGCCAGCGCGTCGTTCACCGCGTTCAGCACCGCCGCCGCCGCCGCGGCGGTGCCGGCCTCGCCCACGCCCTTCGCCCCGATATGGCTTTCCTTCGTCGGCGTGCAGACATGGCCGATCACGATATCCGGCATCTCCGCCGCCATCGGCACCAGATAATCCGCCATCGTCGCGTTCAGCATCTGCCCCTCGGAATCGTAGCGGCATTCCTCGAACAGCGCCGCCCCCAGCCCCTGC
>JAJZFF010000248.1 GCA_021805485.1 Pseudomonadota bacterium | reverse complement strand
ATCGAATGGGCCCGGCACGACGGCCCAAGGGGGAACACAGGATGAGCAGGATGCGGGCGGCCGAGGCCGCGATCCGCGTATTGGAACGGGAGGGCGCGACCACCCTGTTCGGCGTGCCGGGGGCGGCCATCAATCCGCTCTACGCGGCGATGCGCGGCTCGAACGCGGTGCGGCATTTCCTGGCGCGCCACGTCGAGGGGGCCAGCCACATGGCCGAGGGGTTCACCCGCGCGGGGCCGGGCAATATCGGGGTCTGCGTCGGCACGTCCGGCCCCGCGGGCACCGACATGATCACCGGACTCTACTCCGCCTTGGCGGATTCGATCCCGATTCTCTGCATCACCGGCCAGGCGCCGCGCGCCCGCCTCCACAAGGAGGATTTCCAGGCCGTGGATATCGAGAGCATCGCGAAGCCGGTGACCAAATGGGCCGTCACGGTGCGCGAGCCGGCCCTGGTGCCGCGGGTGTTCCAGCAGGCGTTCCACGTCATGCGCTCCGGCCGGCCGGGGCCGGTCCTGATCGACCTGCCGATCGACGTGCAGATGGCCGAGATCGAATTCGACGAGGAAACATACGCGCCGCTGCCCGTCTACCGACCGGCGGCAACGGCGGCGCAGATCGAGCGCGCGCTCGACATGCTGGAGACCGCGGAACGCCCGCTGATCGTCGCGGGCGGCGGCGTCATCAACGCCGATGCCGCCGACCGGCTCGTCGCCTTCGCGGAACTGACCGGGGTGCCGGTGGTCCCGACGTTGATGGGATGGGGCGTGATTCCGGACGACCATCCGCTGATGGCTGGCATGGTCGGGCTCCAGACCAGTCACCGCTATGGCAATGCCAACTTTCTCGAGTCGGATTTCGTGCTCGGCATCGGCAATCGCTGGGCGAACCGGCACACCGGCTCGATCGAGACCTACACCAGAGGGCGGCGCTTCGTTCACGTCGACATCGAACCGACGCAGATCGGCCGCGTGTTCGAGCCGGATTATGGGATCGTGTCCGATGCCGGCACGGCTCTCGATCTTTTCCTTTCCCTGGCGGCGGAGCGGCGCGCGGCAGGACTTCTGCCCGAGCGGCGCGGGTGGTCAGAAGCCTGTCGCGCCCGCAAGCGCACGATGCTGCGGCGGACCCATTTCGAAGACGCGCCGATCAAGCCGCAGCGCGTCTACGAGGAAATGAACAAGGCCTTCGGCCGGGAAACCCGCTATGTCAGCACGATCGGGCTGTCGCAGATTGCGGCGGCGCAGTTCCTGCATGTTTTCCGCGCGCGCAACTGGATCAATTGCGGCCAGGCCGGCCCGCTCGGCTGGACCATTCCTGCAGCGCTCGGCGCGGCGGTGGCGGAGCCGGACCGGCCCGTGGTCGCGCTTTCCGGCGACTATGACTTCCAGTTCCTCATCGAGGAACTCGCGGTCGGCGCACAGTTCAGCATTCCCTACCTGCATGTTGTCGTGAACAACGCGTATCTCGGACTGATCCGCCAGGCACAGCGCGCTTTCGGGATGGATTACTGCGTCGATCTCGCCTTCGAGAACATCAACGCGCCGGAACAGGGGCGGGCGGCGGCCAGCGGCGTCGATCATGTCGCCGTCGCGGAAGGTCTGGGCTGCAAGGCGCTGCGCGTGACCGAACCCGACGGCATCGCGCCCGCCCTCGCCCGCGCCGCCGCCCTGATGACGGCGCATCGCGTGCCCGTCGTCGTCGAGATCGTGCTCGAACGGGTGACGAATATCGCCATGGGCACGGAAATCGATTCGATACAGGAACATGGCGAACTTGCCGAACACAATGACGATGCGCCAACCGCGCTCGCGTTTCTGGACTGACATGAGGAAGCGACCCGTCATGCCGAAATTCTGTGCCAATCTCTCCATGCTCTACGGCGAGCATGCGTTTCTCGACCGGTTCGACGCTGCGGCGGCGGACGGGTTCGGGGGCGTCGAGTTCCTCTTCCCCTACGCATTCCCGGCCGGCGAGATCGCGGCGCGGCTGAAGCGGAACGGGCTCGTCCAGGTTCTGCACAATATTCCGGCCGGAAACTGGGACGCCGGCGAGCGCGGCATCGCCTGCGATCCCGACCGCATCGATGAATTCCACGCCGGCGTCGCGCAGGCGATCGACTACGCAACGGCACTCGGGTGCCCTCAGGTCAACTGCCTCGTCGGCATTCCGCCGGTGGGTGCCGATCCCGCGCGGATACGACGGACACTCGTCGAGAATCTGGGTCGCGCTGCGCGCGAACTCGGCAAGGCTAGCATCCGCCTCCTGATCGAGCCGATCAACGGCTACGACATTCCCGGCTTCTGGCCGCAGCGTGTCGACGACGCCGCGACGCTGATCGAGGAGACCGGATCGGACAACATCTTCATCCAGTACGACATCTATCACCAGCAACGCTCCGCTGGCGAAATCATCGGCACTTTCCGCCGCTTCCGCGACCGCATCGCGCATGTGCAGGTTGCCGACAATCCCGGGCGCGGCGAGCCGGGCACCGGCGAGATCGGGTATGGTCGACTGTTCGCCATGCTGGATGACGCTGATTACCAGGGCTGGATTGGCTGCGAATACCGGCCGGTGGCCGGCACGAGCGCCGGGCTCGGCTGGCGCGATACGCTGGCCCGCCGCACCGCGAAACCGGGGATCCCGCCTTGAGGGTCGGA
>JAJZFF010000045.1 GCA_021805485.1 Pseudomonadota bacterium | reverse complement strand
GCCACGGGCCAGCGCACGGATCAGCCCTGTGGTTGAAACCGGCTCCGGATGCGCGCCAATCACGCAGTCCGGCGGGTCTTCCGCGCTCACCGCCCGCTCGATCAGGAGGGCGAGATCGTTCACCGCGATGAAGCTGCGGGCGTTGCTGATGGCGCCGAAGGGCAGCGGCAAACCACGGCGGATCAGCCCGACAAGTCGCGGAATATTGCCGGCGCATCCCGGCCCGATCACCGCGCAGGGCCGCACGATCACCAGCCGGGTCGTGCTGCCGGCCACCGCCGTCCGCACGGCGGCCTCGCCCTCAAGCTTGCTTGCGGCATAAGCGTCGTCCGGCCGGGGCGCGCTCGCCTCGTCGAACACGTCGTTCCGCCGCTTGCCGAACACCGCCGCCGAGGAGACAAGAACAAGGCGCGGCACCCCGCGCGCGACCGCGGCCTCGGCCACGCGGCGGGCCGCTGTCACGTTCGCCGCCGCCAGCGCCGCCGGATCAACGCCGGTGCGATGCGCCAGTCCCGCCGCGTGGACCACTGCGGCAACCCCGCGCATCGCGTTCACGAGGGCGGGTGCGGGAGCGGCAAGGTCGCCGGCGTCAATCGCCCGCGCCGCCCCGGGTACCGCGCGCGCCCGACGCAGCGCCACGACGACTTCCGCGCCCGACTCGGCAAGACGGGCAGTCACCGCCCGGCCGATGAAGCCGGCGGCCCCGCTGACCAGTACCGTGCGTTCGCTCATCGGCCGTTCCGTCAGCGGGACGCCATTACGCTCGCTTCGGCGCCCTCGCCCTGAGCGCGGCGAGTTCCGTCTGCAGCCGCTCGACCTCGGCGCGCAGGGCCTCGATTTCCTCGGCGGCGCCATGATCGTCCGCACCGGCAGCGGATGGCTCTCCATGCGGTCCGAACGGCGAGAACAGGCTCATGGCCCGTTCCATCATCGCCATGTTCTGGCGGCCGATCTCTTCCATGCCCGGCGGGATGAAATTTCCCATTGTCTGCTGCATCGCCACGCGCATCTGCGACTGCTGGCGGCTGAACTGGCTCATCGCCTGCTCAAGAAAGCGCGGCACGACGCCCTGCATGTTGTTGCCGTACAGACCGATGAGCTGGCGGAGGAAATTGGTCGGCAGCATGGCCTGGCCGACCTTGCTCTCCTCCTCGACGATGATCTGGGTGAGCACCGCGCGGGTGATGTCCTCGCCCGTCTTTGCGTCGAATACTTCGAAATCGCGCCCTTCCCGCACCATTTCCGAAAGGGTTTCGAGCGTGATGTAGGTCGAGCTTTCGGTATTGTACAGGCGCCGGTTGGCGTATTTCTTGATGACGATCGGCTTGGTGCCGTCCGGCGTCTGAGCCATTATTTTCGCCCTTTCCCCTCGTCGCAAAGCGTGGAATCCGGTCGCCGTTGATTCGGCTGTTTGCAATGCAGCACCATGACAGAGACGAACGGCAAACGCCAGCGCCGCCTCATGCCAGTTCGAAGAGCATCCGCAGGCCGACCAGGCCGAGCATCGCGGCGAGCAGGAAACGCAGCAGCCGCTCGGGGGCACGCTTCACGAACAGGCTGCCGATCACCACGCCGGGGAGCGATCCGGCGAGCAGGGCGCCCAGCATCGGCGCATCGATCCCGTGCAGCCAGAGCCGGCCAAACCCGGCAACCAGCGTCAGGAGCAGCGCATGGGCGATATCGGAGCCGACCACCTCGCGCATCGACAGCCGCGGATACAGATAGATGAGCGCTACCGTGCCGAGCGCGCCGGCGCCGACCGAGGAGAGCGTCACCGTCACGCCGAGCACGATCCCGAGAGCGATGGTCATCCATGCCGGCGGCGCACGACGCCGTTCGCCGGCGCCGCGATGCACGACCCAGGGTTTCACGGCAAGCGAAGCCGCCGCGAACAGCAGCATCGCGCCGAGCAGCAGCAGGCTGAGCCGGTTCACCGCGGCACCGTGAACGCCGAGGTGGGCGAGCAACAGGATCGCCAGCGCGGCGCCCGGCACGCTGCCGGCGCCAAGGCGCCAGACCACCGGCCACGCCACGGTCCGGTTCACGCCGTGAATCGCGGTTCCGGCAGCCTTGGTGAAGGCCGCAAAGAGCAGGTCGGTACCGATTGCGGAGGAGGCGCGGATGCCGAAGACGAGAACGAGGATGGGCGTCATCACCGATCCGCCGCCCACGCCGGTGAGCCCGATGAGCAGGCCGACGACAAACCCGGTGAGCACGAATGCCGGCGACATGGCCACTCCTTGTCAGGCGACCACTGGCAGAAGGGACGCCTTTCGCGCTAGAAAATTCACGATATAGCGCGGTTGCCAGGATGCCTCATGACAGACGCCGGACAGGGCGACAAGCACGAAACCGAACCTCCGAACGCCGAATCGCGCCTCGGCGACCTTGCACGCGACTGGATCACGCTCTGGCAGAGCGAGTTGACCGCCCTGGCGCAGGATCGCGAATGGCGGGAGGGCTGGACCGGTTTGATGACACTCTGGGCCGGCGCCGCGACCGCCGCGATCGGCACGGCCGAGGCGCTGTCACGTCATGACCCGCCCCGACGCGCCCGGCCCGATGGAGCGCCGCGGCCCGCGTCCTCTCCTGCTGCACCTGATGCTGGCGGCGATGCGGTCGAACGCCTCCATCGCCGCATTGCCGAACTTGAGGCACGTC
>JAJZFF010000257.1 GCA_021805485.1 Pseudomonadota bacterium | reverse complement strand
CTATCGCGCCCGCGACGAGATCGACGCGGACTGAGCCGCCCCCTGCCGTGCCGCCGGCCGGAGCGCGGCGGGCGGCTATTTTGGGCATTTTACGGAAATTGGGACGGACCGGGCTGACGGGCGGAATCGCGCGCCAGGCGCAGGCAGGCGCGCCGGGCGGGGCGCGGGTCGGCGGCACGGAACAAGCAGGAAGATTGACCGGTCGGCGCTGCCGCCGTTAACCTTGTCGAAATTTGTTAGTCAAGTCTCACGAGGTCTGCCATGCCCTTTTCATCCATGCCCGGTTTCTCCATGGACGCAGGCGCGGGCACACAACTGATGACCTATGTCGACCCGTCGTTCGGCACAGCGTCGGTCGCCGGGGGAGCCGCGCTTCCGGGGATTGTTCTCAGCCTGCCGGCCGATGGCAGCGCACTGCCGACCGTCGCGGCTCTCGACGCGGCGGCGAACGGCGGCACGCTGCACACGACGACCGATGCCATCCTGGCGCCTGCGGTGTCCGGCGATGTGAACGCGCTCCTGCTGGAAAGCGGGAACACCGTCTCCGTGCCGGCCGGCTACGACGTCGTCGTCAATCTCTCCACATCGTTTGCCCCGACGATTTCCACCAGCGGCAGTCTGGCAACCACCGTTCTTGGCGGGCTTTTTAGCATCACGGTGGGGAATAACAGCGCGAATTCGCTCGTCCTCGACGGGCAGGTCGGCATCACGGTGTGGGACAACAGCGCCAATGAGACCGTGTACACTGGCGGCGGACAGAGCAACGTCATTGGCATGTCCGCGATGGTGATGGAATCGCTCGATGTCGTTCTGTCCGGCGTCAACGACGTGGTCGCCGTCGGCGTCGGCGACGCCACTGTCACCGGTGGTGGTTACTTAAACACCATCTGGGGGTCGGGCAGCAACGCACTGAGTAACCTCGTCGTGGACCTGACTCAGGGGTCGTCCACCGTGATGGCCGGGGCGGGTTCGAACACCATCGACCTCGGCGGCAGCAACGACGTCATTTTCGCCGGCTCCGGCACCAACAACGACACCATCAGCGGCGATGGAGACATCTATGTCGCCGGCTCCGGCATGTCCTCCGTGACTGCCGGCGCCTGGGATGTCATTTACGCCGGCTCGGCCGCGATGAACGCCACCATCGGCGGCGCAGAGGCAATGTTCGTCGGCAATTCCGGCAACGACACCATCAACGCCTCCACGGGCGCAACGGGCTGGGGCGGTTCCGGGACGATGAATTTCATCTCCAGCGGCAACACCACGATCATCGGCGGCTCCGGCGCTACCACTTCCATCCAGAACAGCGGCACCGGGGACTATTTCAACAACGGCGCCGGCGTGATGACGGTCAGCGGCGGCAGCGGCCCGGCTACGATCACCGAGACCTGGGCGGGCAAGGGCGGCATGCTCGTGAATGCCGGCGCCAATGGCGGCGACACCATCAACATGACCGAGGGCAGCACCACCGTCGTCGCCGGCAGCGCGCACAACAGCGTCAATGTCCACGGCAACGCCTCCGGCAATGTCTGGCTTGCGCAGGGCAACACCGTCGACCTCGCCAGCAGCGGCTACGTCGCGGTGAATGACACGACGGCAGCGGTGTCCGGGAATAATCTCATCAACGCCCAGGGCGATACGGGAACGGCGAACATCACGTTCGGCGCGGGGGGCGATACCGTTATTGGCGGCGCGGGGAACAATATCTACATGCCCGTCGTCCCGGCGAGCTCTCACGCTGCCTCCATGTCCGTGTCATTTGGCACTGGCAGCAATGAGCTGGTGTTGAATCCACAGAACACCTCGGCTTTTTCCAGTCTGAACATTTACAATTACAACCCGAATCGGGATGTGATCGATTTCAATGGATTCGGCTCAACGATTCCAGCCCAGCGAGCCGCCATCTTCGCCGCGCTCAACCTCGCCACGCCGAACGGACAGCCTATGGGATCGACGAATTTTAGCACCGGGGGGATGAACGTCACTCTCTACGCTGGGCCCTCTGCGTCGTCACAGACGCCTCTGCCCCAGATCAACCTGTCCCACTTCATCACGACCTGAGGACATCGATCGAAGTGCGCCCGGCGCGCCGATGATCCCGATCACCGCCCGCCTCAGCCTGGACCCGGCCGAGCTCGAGGAAGCGTTCCTGCGCGCCTCCGGCCCCGGCGGGCAGAATGTTCAAAAGGTGGAGACGGCGGTGCAGCTGCGTTTCGACGTGCGCCGCTCGCCCAGCCTGCCCGAGCCCGTGCGCGCGCGACTGGTACACCTGGCCGGCCGGCGCATGACCCGCGAGGGCGTGCTGGTGATCACCGCGCAGCGCCACCGCACGCGCGAACGGAACCGGGTGGACGCGCTCGAGCGCCTGATCGCCCTGATCCGCGCCGCTGCCACTCCACCCCCGCCCCCACGCCGCCCAACCCGCCCGACACTCGGGGCCAAGAGGCGCCGGCTGCAGGAAAAATCCGCCCGCGCCGGCGTCAAGCGCCTGCGCGGACGGCCGGCGGAGGAATGAAGCGGTTCGCGGCGTGCTGGTTTCAGAACACCTGCTCGCCGTGCAGCACGATATCGAGCCCCTCGCGTTCCTCCTCGCGGGTGACGCGCAGGCCGATGACGGCATCGGTGATTTTGAGCAGCACCCAGCTCGCGGTGCCGCACCATACGATCGTGGCCGCAACCGCGACCGCCTGAACGCCGAGCAGGTGCAGCCCGCCGACATAGGCGCCGGCCGCGGAGCCGTCGGGGGCCGCGCTCAGCGGGCCGAACGCGAACCAGCCGGTGGCCAGCGTGCCGATGATGCCGCCGATGCCATGCACGCCGAACGCGTCCAGACTGTCATCGTAGCCCAGCGCCGCCTTCAGGCTCGTCGCCGACCAGAAGCAGGCGACGCCGGCGACGATGCCGATGCCCAGCGCGGGCCCCGGCAGCACGAAACCGGCCGCCGGCGTGATCGCCACCAGGCCGGCGACGGCGCCGGAGATCGCCCCGAGGACCGATGGTTTGCCGCGCATGAACCATTCGCCGAAGGCCCAGCTCAGCGTGCCGCCCGCGGCGCTGATCTGCGTGACCAGCACCGCCATGCCGGCGCGGCCATTGGCAGCCAGCGCCCCGCCGGAGTTGAAGCCGAACCAGCCGACCCAGAGCAGCGAGGCGCCGATGACGGCGTAGCTGAGATTCCAGGGCGCCATGTTCTCCTGCCCATAGCCGAGCCGGCGGCCGAGCATCAGCGCGCAGACCAGACCGGACACGCCACAGTTGATCTCCACCACCGTGCCGCCGGCGAAATCGGCGACGCCCATCTGCGCCAGCCACCCGGTCGGCGCCCAGACCCAGTGCGCGAGCGGCGCGTAGACGACGAGCGACCACAGGGTGAAGAACGCGAGCATCGCCGAGAACTTCATCCGATCGGCGCAGCTGCCCGTCACCACGGCCGGCGTGATGATGGCGAAGGCCATCTGGAACATCAGGAACACCGATTCCGGGATGGTCGTCGGCTGGGCCGCGGCGCTGCCGGCGCCGAGGGTGAACGGCCTGTCCCACCCATCGGCAAGTCCGCTCAGGAACAGCCGGGAGAGATCGCCGACCCAGGCATTGCCGTTGGTGAAGGCCAGGGAGTAGCCCGCGACCACCCAGACCACCGTCATCGCCGCGCACAGCATGAACGACTGCATCATCGTCGCCAGCACGTTCTTCTTGCGCACCATGCCAGCGTAGAACAGCGCCAGGCCCGGCACCGTCATCAGCAAGACCAGGATGGTGCTGACCAGGACCCAGGCGACATCGCCCGGAACGACGCGTTGCACGATCTCTTTCCTCCCTCGCGGCGGCTGCAGCGATTCTCAGAACCACGAGGTGCCGGGCCGGCTTCCGCCAGGGCGACGCAGCGCGATAATCCCGAAATCGGCGGCGGAGAGATGCCCCGGGCGGAGGACGCGGTCAATCACCCAACCCAGGGGGTTCGCGCAGGGCGCCGCCCCCCTCTACCGCAGCCGCTCGATCCTCGCCCCGCAGGCCGCGAGCTTCTGTTCCACCGCCTCGTAGCCGCGGTCGAGGTGGTAGACGCGGTTGACCACGGTCTCCCCGCGCGCGGCCAGGCCCGCCAGGACCAGGGAGACGGAAGCGCGCAGATCCGTCGCCATCACCGGGGCGCCGGAGAGATGCTTCACCCCGCGCACGATCGCCGAGGCGCCGTGGACGTTGATGCGCGCGCCCATCCGGTTCAACTCGGGCACGTGCATGAAGCGGTTCTCGAAAATCGTCTCCGTCACCATCGCCGCGCCCTCGGCCACCGACATCAGCGCCATGAACTGCGCCTGCATGTCGGTGGGAAAGCCGGGATAGGGCTCGGTCATCACGTCCACCCCGTGCAGCCCGTTGGCGCGCCGCGCGCGCAGGCCCTCCGCCGTTTCCGACAATTCCACCCCGGCCTCGGCGAGGATGCGCGCCAGCGCGCCGACATGCGCCAGCCGCGCGCCGCGCAGATGCACCTCGCCCCCGGTGATGGCGGCGGCGCAGACATAGGTGCCGGTCTCGATGCGGTCGGGGACGATGGCGTGGCGCGCGCCGTGCAGCCGGTCCACGCCCTCGATGCGGATGCGGTCGCTGCCCGCGCCCTCGATGCGCGCGCCCATGGCCGCCAGACACGCGGCGAGATCGGCGATCTCGGGCTCGCGCGCGGCGTTGGCGATGACGCTCTCGCCCTCCGCCAGGGCGGCGGCCATGAGCAGGTTCTCGGTGGCGCCGACGGAAGCGAAGGGCAGCACGATGTTCGCGCCCCTGAGCCGGCCGCTGACGCTGGCGTCGATATAGC
Organism: Pseudomonadota bacterium; assembly: GCA_021805485.1. The sequence goes on along the minus strand of JAJZFF010000257.1, from coordinate 6,843 downwards.
CGGCTTCGAGGCGGATCTTCGCCCCCATCTGCTCCAGCCCCTTGAGGTGGAGATCCACCGGGCGGGTGCCGATGGCGCAGCCGCCGGGCAGCGACACCCGCGCCTCGCCCACCCGCGCCAGCAGCGGGCCGAGCACGAGCACGGAGGCGCGCATCTTGCGCACGATGTCGTAGGGCGCCTCGGTGCCGGTGATGCGCCCGCCGAGCGCCAGCGCCCGCCGCTCCGGCCCGGTGCGCTCCACCGCGATGCCGTGCTGGGCGAGCAGCTCGGCCATGGTGCCGATGTCGGCCAGGTGCGGCACGTTCTCCAGCACCAGCCGCTCCTCGGTGAGCAGCCCCGCGGCCATCAGCGGCAGGGCGGCGTTTTTCGCCCCGCTGATGGCGATCTCGCCGGCGAGCGGCACGCCACCGCGGATCAGGATGCGGTCCATTGGCCCAGAACTTTCATCACATCAGAGCTTGGGCAGGGCGACGCCACGCTGGCGCATGTATTTCCCGGCCTTGTCGGCGTAGCTGATCTCGCAGGGCGAATCGCCCTTGAGGAACAGGAACTGGCAGATGCCCTCGCCGGCGTAGATTTTCGCCGGCAGCGGCGTGGTGTTGCTGATCTCGATGGTCACTTGCCCTTCCCATTCCGGCTCGAGCGGCGTCACGTTCACGATGATGCCGCAGCGCGCGTAGGTGGATTTGCCGAGGCAGATCACCAGCACGTCGCGCGGGATGCGGAAATACTCGACCGTGTGGGCGAGGGCAAAGCTGTTCGGCGGGATGATCACCTCGCCGGCGCGGCGGTCGACGAAACTCTGCGGGCTGAAGGCCTTGGGATCCACGACGGCGGAATCGACATTGGTGAAGATCTTGAAGGCGTCGGCGACTCGCGCGTCATAGCCGTAGGAGGAGAGGCCGTAGCTGATCACGCCCTCGCGCTTCTGGCTTTCGACGAACGGCTCGATCATGCCGTGCTCGCTCGCCATGCGGCGGATCCAGTGGTCGGGCATCACGGCCATGGCGAGGGACTCCGGAACCTGCTCCGCGCCGGTCTAGCCCAACCGCACGGCCCCGGCAAAGGGTGCGACGGGCCCGCCCGCGCCGCGTCCGCCGGCCCGTGCCTGTGCGGCGCGATTGACCTGGATCAACGCATGCCATGCACCGTCGCGTGAGCTTACTTCGTCGTTTCCCAACCGAACGGGAGCGTTGCGAAAATGGAATTTCTTCGTGTGGCGAGCGGGCAGCTCGCAAAGGCGCGGGCCACCGCGTCGTCGGCGCGCCTGTGGCGCGCGGCGCTGCTTCTCGTCGCGCTGGCTGGATGCGCCTCCTTCGGTTCGTACATTTACTATCAGAAGGGTGTGGAGAACCATTCGCAGGGCGATTCCGAACAGGCGATCCGCGACTATACCCATGCGCTGAACTGGGATCCGGACAATTGGCGGGCGCGGAGCAATCGTGCCGTGGCCTACACCGATCGTGGCGACTACGATCTGGCCATCGCCGATCTCGACCTCCTGATCAGCCGCGACCCGAGCCAGCCGGCCTTTTTCGCCAACCGGGCGCGCGCCCAAATGCTGAAGGGCGACACCGCGCGGGCGATCGCCGATTACAGCGAAACCATCCGACTGTCGCCGCGGTCGGCGCGAGCCTTCAACGACCGCGGTCTCGCCTACGCCAGAGCCGGCCACAGCGATCGCGCGCGCGCCGATTTCGAGGCAGCCTTGCGCCTGCGTCCATCCATGTCCATGCCGCATAACAATCTCGCGCTGCTCGATGCCGCGCAGAACGACTTCAAGGCGGCCGACGCCGAGTCCGCCGAGGCGATCGACCAGGAGCCGGAAGCAGCGGTCTATCTGCGCGATCGCTGCCTCATCCGCACCATGGCGGGGAATTTCACCGCCGCGATGGCCGACTGCAGCCGCGCCGTGGAGATCGCCAACGAGACCAGCACCCACCGCATCATGGGCTATCTGCTGCTCCGGATGAACCGGCCCGATCAGGCCCTGGCCGCGTTCGAGACCGCCTTCGGCCTGGCCCCGTATGGCAGCGAGCCGCCCTTCAACCAGGCGAGGGCGCTCTATGGCCGGGCACTTGCCGAAATGGCGCTCCAGCGCAAGGCGGACGCCGATCGCGACTTCACGGCGGCGCGGCGGCTGGACCCCACGGTGACCGACGACGCCAGCGAACTGCGCCGCTGGGCCGGCCCGGCCCAGCCGATCTGAAAGCGCGTGCCGGCCACCCCCGGGATCCACATTCGTCCACAGCCCACCCCCCTGGCGCGCCGGCGGCAGTGGCCTATGGTCCGCCGCTTCCATGCAAGCCCTCGACACGCCCCTGCTCGGCATCTCCCAGCGCCTGCCGCCCGCCAACCCGCAGGCGGAGCAGGCGTTGCTCGGCGCCCTGCTGGCCAACAACAAGGCCTATGAGCGTGTCGCCGAGTTCCTCGCGGCGGAGCATTTCGCCGATGCCGTGCACGGGCGCATCTACCAGGCGATCGCGCGGCGCATCGAGGCCGGCCAGCTCGCCGACGCGGTGACGCTGCGCGCCGAGCTGGAGCATTCCGGCGTGCTGGACGAGGTCGGCGGCACCGCCTATCTCGCCCAGCTGCTCGGCGCCATGGTCGGCATCATCAATGCCGGCGATTACGGGCGGGCGATCTACGACGCCTGGCTGCGGCGCCAGCTGATCGATCTCGGCGAGGTCGTGGTCAACCGCGCGTTCGGCGCCGAGGCCGAGCTGGCCGCCAAGGACCAGCTCGAAGCCGCCGAGCAGGCGCTCTACGATCTCGCCACCCGCGGCGGCGGCGACGGCGGGTTCGTCAGCTTCGAGCAGGCGCTGGTCGGCGCCATCCACACTGCCGAGCGGGCCTTCCGCCGTTCCGGCCATGTCTCCGGCCTCTCGACCGGGCTGCGCGATCTCGACGCCAAGAGCGGCGGGTTGCACCCGTCCGACCTCGTCATCCTTGCCGGCCGCCCCGGCATGGGCAAGACCGCGCTCGCCACCAAGATCGCCTTCGGCGCTGCCAAGGCGCTGCAGCAGGAGGCGCGTGCCGCCGAGCCGCCGGGCCCGGCGAAGGGGCAGGTGGCGATCTTCTCGCTGGAAATGAGCGCCGAGCAGCTCGCCACCCGCCTGCTCAGCGAGGAGGCGCGGATCAGCGGCGACCGCATCCGGCGCGGCGATATCGGGCAGAAGGATTTCGACCGCTTCGTCCAGGTCAGCCGCGACATCGCCATGCTGCCGATCGCCATCGACGACACGCCGGCGATCACCCTCTCGGCGCTGCGCACGCGCTGCCGGCGGCTCAAGCGCACCAAGGGGCTGGCGCTGGTGGTGATCGACTATCTCCAGCTGATGCGCCCCGCCGCCGGCACGCGGCCGGAGAACCGGGTGCTCGAGATCAGCCAGATCACCCAGGGGCTGAAGGCGATCGCCAAGGAGCTGGCGGTGCCGGTGCTGGCGCTGTCGCAGCTTTCGCGCGCCGTCGAGAGCCGCGACGACAAGCGCCCGCAGCTCTCGGACCTGCGCGAATCGGGCACGATCGAGCAGGACGCGGACCAGGTGCTGTTCATCTACCGCGACGAATACTATCTGCAGCAGCGCGCGCCGAAGCAGATGGCCTTCGAGTCGGAGGACAAGTATCACGACGCGCTGGAAAAATGGCAGCGCGACATGGACCAGGTCTACAACAAGGCCGAATTGTTCATCGCCAAGCAGCGCCACGGCCCGACCGGCAAGGTGGACCTGTTCTTCGAGGCCGAGTTCACCCGCTTCGCCGATCTCGACAGCCACCACCACGGCGATGGCCACGACTGAGCTCTCATCCGGCGCCGTGCTGGAGGTGGATCTCGCCGCCATCGCCGCCAACTGGCACGCGCTCCGCGCCCGCCATCCGGGCGGGGAGGTCGGTGCCGTGGTCAAGGCCGACGGCTACGGGCTGGGCGCGCTGGCGGTGGCGCGGCGGCTGGCCGGCGAGGGCTGCCGCTGCTTCTTCGTCGCCACGCCGGCGGAGGCGCTGGCGCTGCGCGCGGCGCTGCCGGAGCCGGTCATCGTCACCCTGAACGGGCTGGGCGGCGCGGCGGCGGCGCTGGCGGCGGCGGCGATCACGCCGGCGCTGGCGAGCCTCGGCGAGGTCGCGGCCTGGGCCGGGGAGGGGCGGCGGCTCGGCCGCGCGCTGCCGGCCTACCTGCATCTCGATACCGGCATGTCGCGCCTCGGGCTCGATCAGGCCGAGCAGGACGCGCTCGCCGCCGACCCGTCGCCGCTCGATGGCATCGCGCTCCGCGGCCTGATGACCCACCTGGTCTCGGCCGAACGCCCCGACGAGCCGATGAACGCGCTGCAACTGGACCGCTTCGCCGCCGCCCGCGCGCGGCTGCCGGCGGCGCCCGCGAGTATCGCCAATTCCTCGGGCCTGTTCCTCGGGCCTGCGTTCGCCTCCGACCTCGCCCGGCCGGGCGCCGCGCTCTACGGCATCAACCCCACGCCCGGCCAGCCCAACCCGATGCGCTCCGTATTCCGCCTGCGCGCCCGCGTGCTGCAGGTGCGCGCCGTGGGCGCGGGGTCCAGTGTCGGCTACAACGCCATCTGGCGCACGGCGCGCCCGGCCCGCATCGCGACGCTCGCGATCGGCTATGCCGATGGCTGGCCGCGCGCGCTCTCCGGCCGCGGCGCGGCGCATTTTGACGGCGGGGCCGCTCCGCTGGTAGGGCGTGTCTCCATGGACCTCACAACCTGCGACGTCACCGACCTTGCGGCGGTGCGCCCCGGCGACTGGGCGGAGCTGATCGGCCCGCACGCGCCACTCGACGCCGTGGCCGAGGCGGCGGGGACCATCGGCTATGAAATCCTCACCGGGTTCGGCCCGCGCATCGCCCGCGTGGCGGCGTGAACGCGCTGCTCGACGCGCTCGCCGGCACCGGGCGCAGTGCCCTCGCGTTCTGCCGGGTGGCCGGTCAGCTCGCCCTGTTCGGCCTCGCCGGCCTGTTCCATGTCCTGCGCCCGCCCTTCTACGGGCGGATGGTGCTGCGCTCGATGCTGGATATCGGCTATTTCAGCCTGCCGGTGGTGGCGCTGACCGCGATCTTCACCGGCATGGTTCTGGCGCTGCAATCCTATACCGGCTTTGCCCGCTTCTCGGCCGAGGGGGCGATCGCCAACCTCGTCGTGCTGTCGATCACGCGCGAGCTCGGCCCGGTGCTGGCGGGGCTGATGGTGGCCGGACGGGCCGGGGCGGCGATGGCGGCGGAGCTCGGCACCATGCGCGTCACCGACCAGATCGACGCGCTCGGCACGCTCTCGACCAACCCGATGAAATATCTCGTCGTGCCGCGGCTCATCGCCGGCACCCTCGCGCTGCCGCTGCTCGTCGTCGTCGCCGACATTCTGGGCGTCCTCGGCGGCTTCATCATCGCCACCCTCAAGCTCGGCTTCAACAGCGCCACCTATCTGCGCAACACGCTGGATTTCCTGCAGACCGACGACGTCGTCTCCGGCCTGGTGAAGGCTGCCGTGTTCGGCTTCATCATCGCCCTGATGGGCTGCTTCAACGGCTACAACAGCCGCGGCGGCGCCCAGGGCGTCGGCGCGGCGACGACCTCGGCCGTGGTCAGCGCCTCGGTGCTGATCCTCGCCTTCGACTACGTGCTGACCGAGCTGTTCTTCTCCCGATGACGCCGAAACTCCGCGTCCGCGGCCTGCGCAAGGCGTTCGGCGACAAGCAGGTGCTCGCCGGCGTCGATCTCGAGGTCGCCGCCGGCACCTCGATGGTGGTGATCGGCGGTTCGGGCTCCGGCAAGTCGGTGCTGCTCAAATGCATCATCGGCCTGATCGAGCCGGACGAGGGGGTGATCGAGATCGACGGCACCGATCTCGCCGGGCTCGACCGCGAGGCGCGCGACGCGAAGCGCGCGCAGATCGGCATGCTGTTCCAGAACGGCGCGCTGTTCGACAGTCTGCCGGTCTGGGAGAATGTCGCCTTCGGCCTGCTGGCCCGCGGCGCGGTGGCGCGGCGGGAGGCGCGGGCACGGGCCGAAGCGGTGCTGGCGCAGGTCGGTCTCGCCGCCTCGGTCGGCGATCTTTCTCCGTCCGAGCTCTCGGGCGGAATGCAGAAGCGCGTCGGCCTCGCTCGCGCCATCGCCGCCGAGCCGGCGATCATGTTCTTCGACGAGCCCACCACCGGGCTCGACCCGATCATGGGCGCCATCATCGACGGGCTGATCGTCGATTGCGTCAAGCGCCTCGGCTCGACGGCGGTGGCGATCACCCACGACATGGCCTCGGCGCGGCGCATCGGCGACCACGCCGCGATGCTGCACCAGGGGCGCATCGTCTGGACCGACCGGGCGGAGCATCTGCTCGATTCGGGCAACCCGGTGGTCGACCAGTTCACCCATGGCCGCCGCGAGGGCCCGATCCAGATGGAGTTGCGGCGATGAGCGCGGAGGAAGCGCCGGCCGAGCTCGCCCGGTTGCTGGCGGTGATGGCGGCGCTGCGCGACCCTGCCACCGGCTGCCCGTGGGACCGGGCGCAGGATTTCGCCACCATCGCCCCCTACACGATCGAGGAGGCCGACGAGGTCGCCGACGCCATCGGCTGCGGCGATTTCGACGCGCTGGCCGATGAGCTCGGCGATCTGCTGTTCCAGGTCGTCTATCACGCCCGCCTGGCCGAGGAAGCGGGCCGGTTCGATTTCGCCACGGTGGCGCGCGCCATCACGGACAAGATGATCCGCCGCCACCCGCAGATCTTCGCCGGCGGTGCGGCGGAGAGCTGGGAGGCGCACAAGGCGGCCGAGCGTGGGGCGCGGGCGGAAAGCGGCGTGCTCGCCGGCGTGCCGGGAGCGCTGCCGGCGCTGATG
>JAJZFF010000279.1 GCA_021805485.1 Pseudomonadota bacterium | reverse complement strand
CGTGCACCGTCCGCACGGCGTCGCCGCCGAGGAAATCCCAGCCCATCTTGCGCGTCTTGCCGATCGCGAAGCCGAGCCCGGCGGCAATCGGGTCGCGCGTCTCGTCGATATCGTTGCCATAGAGCGGCAGACCGGCCTCGAGCCTGAGCGAATCCCGCGCACCGAGGCCGGCCGGCTTCACCCGCGCATCGGCCAGCAGGGCGCGCGCCAGACCCTCGGCCTCCGCCGCGGGAAGGCCGATCTCGAACCCGTCCTCGCCGGTATAGCCCGAGCGGGTGATCGTGACGGAAATGCCGGACAATGCCATCTCACGCGCTTCCATGAAGCGCATCGCGGCCACCTCTGGTGCCAGCGTGGCCATCACCGCGCCGGCCTCGGGCCCCTGCAGGGCGAGCAGCGCGCGGTCGAATTGCGGGGTCAGCGAAACGGTCGCGGGCAGGTGGGCGCGAATGTGAGCAACGTCAACATTTTTGCGCCCGGCATTGAGCACGAGGAGCAGGCGGTCGCCCAGATTGGCGACCATGAGATCGTCCACAATCCCGCCTTGCGCGTTCATTAGCAGCGTGTAGCGCTGGCGGCCTGGCTTCAGCCCCCGGATGTCGCCGGTCACCACGCGTTCCAGCGCGGCGGCCGCGTCGGGGCCTTCAAGCACCGCCTGGCCCATATGCGAGACGTCAAACAGCGCGGCTTGGGCCCGGCAGTGCAGATGCTCGGCGATGATGCCTTCATACTGCACCGGCATATCGTAGCCGGCGAAATCGACCATACGCGCGCCCAGGCTGCGATGCAGCGCGTCGAGCGGCACGGTGAGCAATGCTGATTCGGCCAAGACCGGATCTCCCGCGGCAGCAGCGGGCGGGTGCAGAACCGCCCAGTCTGACCCCCCTCTGTCACGGAACCTGAGAGATTCGGCCCGGGTTACCCCTTGCCTTACGCCTTCGGTGCGGCGCGACGCGCCGGCTTTCCAGAGATCCTTGCTCCGCCGCGGTCCTTTTGCCTGAGCGTTTCCGGGGGCCGGTTGCGCCTTCGGCGGCGGCAGGAGCCGGTCAGACCGGCCTCGCCGCTCTCTCCCGCGGGGAGGTGCGAATAACGGTTCTTAGGCTCAGATCGCGCGCAAACGCAAGCGCCGACCCCGGCTCAAATCGTAATGTTGAGCAACGTCCCCCGTGGCGCGCCGGCAGGTGCAGGGCCGGGGCGTGTTGCGGGGTTGACGGTCGAGGACGGCTGGGCCGGCGCGGACGGGACAGGTGACACGCGCAGCGGCGGGGTGCCGAGCGAAGTCGGGCCGATCGGCGCAGCGAACGCGGACAACGACGCGAGAGTGATCATGACGAGCACTATAACCAGCATGCGTTAACAATAGGTTAACGCATCGACGTCCGCCACCGATCTTAAGGTGTAATTTTGCTAGAATTTGTTCAAAAATTGAATTTTTTAATGTTCTCTACAACCATGGGTAAGTGATCCGCCAGATCCTCGGCGATCAGTCCGCCTCCCGCCCGCGTCGCCGCCGCGCCATGCAGCCAAACCGCCGCACAGCACGCCTCGAACGCCGGCATCCCTTGCACCAGGAGTCCGGCGGCGATGCCGGCGAGCGTGTCACCGGAACCGGCCGTTGCCAGAAAGGGCGGTGCATTGGCGTTGATCGCCGCACGCCCGTCCGGCGCCGCGATCACCGTATCGGGCCCTTTGAGCACGACCACGGCACCAATCCGCGCTGCCGCCGCTCGGGCGCGCGACAGCCGATCAGCCTGAAGGTCGGGAAACACCCTGGCAAACTCGCCCTCATGCGGGGTGATCGCCGCGACGCCACGCAGACGCTCCGCCTCTCCCGCGGCGGAGGTCAACGCATCGGCATCGGCCACGATAGCGCGGCCCGCCGCGACCAGGTGCGCCAGTGTCTGGCCCGCCGCTTCCACCCCCAGCCCCGGCCCGCAGAGCCAGACGCGACGGCGCGGATCGGTCACCAGTTCGTCGAGGGCGGCGCGGCTGACGATGATGCCCGGCGGCACGCCCGCAGGGTCGGGGCCCGCAAGGGTGACAAGCCCGGCACCAATCCGCCGCGCCGCCGCCGCCGCCAGGATCGCCGCGCCGCTCATCGGGCCGGCCAGGATCGTCAGATGGCCCCGTTCGTATTTATGCCCGGTCGCCGCAGGCGCCGGCAGGCGCCAGAGCGCCGGCGTATTCCGCCATGTTTTCGTTTCAACACGGGCGAACGCCGCCGCCGGCATGCCGATCTCCGCGCAGACCGTCTCGCCGCAGAGCGCCCGGCCGGGAAACAGGAGATGGCCCGGCTTCAATCCGGCGAAGGTGACCGTGAGATCGGCCCGCGGGGCGGCCCCGCGCACGGCGCCGGTCGCCCCGTCGACGCCGCTCGGCACATCGATCGCCACGAGACGCCGCGCCGCGCCGAGCAGCGCGACGGTCCCCGGGTCGACATCGCGCGCGAGCCCGGCTCCGAAAACGGCATCGATCACGAGTTCAGCCGATTGCACCCGCCCCTCGTCCGCCGCGACGACCGGGCCGCGCCAGAGCGCCGCCGCCGCCGCGGCATCGCTCGCCGGGCGCGGCGGCGCGAGCGGCGCGACGGCCACCGGCCAGCCGCGTTCGGCAAGTCGCCGCGCCGCGACATAGCCATCCCCGCCATTGTTGCCCGGCCCGGCGAGCACCAGC
>JAJZFF010000139.1 GCA_021805485.1 Pseudomonadota bacterium | reverse complement strand
CCTCGGGACTGCGCAAGGCCTCGCTCGCCTCCTGGACGGCTCCATCTTCTCGGTCATTGATTTGGACAATCTCGCGAACCACACGCCGATGATGCAGCATCATCGGGGCTAGGCTCTGGAACCCGCATGGATACTGGGTTCTTTGCGAAAAACACAAAACTTGGCGGCAACCTGGCTACGAAACTGGCAGCTCGATAGACCGCTTTTCCCTCGGGAGCGCCCTCTCAGGCCCGTGTGGCGCCAAGTTTTGCTCCGAATGCGTTCTTGGCGGAGCTCAGCACTGAAAACTTGGCGGAGTCGATACGTCGCGTAGCCCGAAGCGCAGTCCCCGCACATCCACTCACCCTGGTCACTCATGTCGGTGAATGATCCTCTACTTGAAGCGGATCACCGAGCTCGCCTGCGGCTCCAACCACGCGAGGCCTGCGAGAGCTCCTTGTCCGACAGGACATAGTCCGGGCTGTCCACAAGCCTCGCGAAGGCGAGGTCGAGAAACGCCCTGACCCGCTTGGGCTGCGAAGAGCGGCTGCCGTAGTAGACGTGCAGCGCGATGTGGTCGCTGACGAAGGGCAACAGCACAGGCACCAAACGCCCCGATCTGATGTGCTGCGCGGCTGCGAAGTTGGCGACCTGCCCGATGACCTGACCGGCGAGGATCGCCTGCATCTCCAACTCGGTGTCGTTGGTCGAAAGAGCCGGTTGCATATTCCGGTGCTCGACCTCCCCATCCACCGTCAAATACCAAGGCGGCACCTTGCCGGTGGTCGGATGGCGGAAGACGCTGCACCGATGCCTCGCCAAGTCCTCGATCTTGGCCGGGACGCCATGGCGCTCCAAATAGGCCGGCGACGCGCACACGATGAGCTGGACCGGGAAGAGCGATCGGCTGATGAGCCCCTCCTGCGGCGACACGCCGATGCGGAAGCCCACATCGACCCGGTCGAGCACCCAATTGCCGATCCCGTCGTCGAGCTGCACGTCAGGCTGGATGCCGGGATTGGCTTGGCAAAACTCGTCGAGCAGCGGCATGAGCAAGCCCGGAAAGGACGACTTCGGCCCCACGATGCGCAGCGGACCCGCGATCTCGTCCTTGCCTTCGCGGGCGGTGGACATCGCGAGCTCCAACGCGGCGAGCGCGGGCTGGGCGCTCTCCAAGAAGCGCCGCCCCTCCTCGGTCAAGGCGAGGCTTCGGGTCGTGCGGTGCAGCAGCCGCACGCCCAAATGGCTTTCCAAATGGGCGATGGCCTGCGTGGCGGCCTGCGGGGAGACATCCTGGGCCAAGGCGGCTTGGCGGATGCTGCCGAGCTCGACGGCCTTGGCGAACATGGAGATGGAGCGCATTTCATTGATGGACATGACGGGCCGGAGCGCGCTCCGCATTGAATCGATGATGACCATGGTATCAATTTTTAATTGCTACTCAAGCAATTAATAGGCCTCTATTCACTTGATGCCAACCTGCATAAAGTTCGCTCATCAACTCCAAGGAGCCATCATGAAAGAAGTCATCGTCGTCGTCGGAGCAGGACAACTCGGCCAAGCCATCGCCCGGCGCGTCGGAGCCGGCAAGCATGTGCTGCTGGCGAGCCTGAGGCAGGAAGAGGCGGACGCCGCAGCCAAGGCGTTCTTCAACGCGGGATTCCACGCGAGCGCGGCGAGCGTCGATGTCTCGTCGCGCGAGTCCGTGGCTGAACTGGTCACCAAGGCCCGTGGGCTCGGCGCCATCACCGGCCTGATCCATGCGGCCGGCGTTTCGCCCTCGCAGGCCCCCGTCGAAGCGATCCTGCGCGTGGACCTGTATGGCACCGCCCTCGTGCTCGAACTGTTCGGCGACGCCATGGCGCCCGGCGGGTCCGGCGTCGTCATCGCGTCTCAATCGGGGCACAGACTGCCGGCATTGACGCCCGAGCAGGACAAGGCCTTGGCCATGACGCCCACGGAAGAGCTCCTGGGCATCGACTTCGTCCAGCCGAGCCAAGTCAAGGACACGCTGCACGCCTACCAACTCTCCAAGCGGGGCAACTCGCTGCGGGTGATGGCCGAAGCCGTCCGGTGGGGCAAGCGCGGCGCGCGGGTGAACACCATCAGCCCCGGCATCGTCATCACGCCCTTGGCCAACGACGAGCTGTCGGGGCCGCGCGGCGCGGGTTATCGCCGAATGATCGAGGGCAGCCCCGTGGGCCGCGCAGGCACGCCCGACGAAGTGGGCCAGCTCGCGGCGCTCCTGATGGGACCCGACGGCGGCTTCATCACTGGCAGCGACTTCCTCATGGACGGCGGCGTCACATCGGCCTTCCGCTTCGGAGACCTGGCCCAGCCGGCTCCCAAAGCCTGACATCCCATCAACATACATACGAGGTTTCCCAATGAAGAAACGCATGCTTGGCCGCTCCGGCCTGGAAGTCTATGCCCTTGGTTTCGGCTGCATGGGCCTGAGCTACGGCTACGGGCCGGGGCTCGCACGCGCCGCTGGCGTCCAGATGATCCAAGCCGCATTCGATCGCGGCGTCACATTCTTCGACACCGCCGAGGCCTATGGCGCGTTGAACGAGGAGATGGTCGGCGAAGCGCTTGCGCCGATCCGCGACCAAGTCGTGATCGCCACAAAGTTCGGTTTCAAGAACGGAAATACCAACGAGGGCTTGGATAGCCGGCCGCAGCGAATCCGCGAGGTCGTG
>JAJZFF010000635.1 GCA_021805485.1 Pseudomonadota bacterium | reverse complement strand
GATCCCCGGCCGACGCTGGTGCTGGCCACGCGATCGGATCTCGATCTTGGCGCGCAGGCAGGCGCGCCCGGCGCGACCTGGCTCGATCACCGTCTCGTCGAGCGCCAGCCGATGCAACTCGCCATGGGTGGGTTTGGCGGGGAAGTCCGCGAGGCGATGAAGGCGCGTACCGAGCACCTCCTGCGGGAAGGTCTCGCGCGACGCCAGGGCGAGCATGTCACCTTCGAGCGAGACCTGCTCGCCACCTTGCGGCGGCGGGAGCTGGACGAGATCGCGAGGCGGCTTTCAGCCGAGACGGGTTTGCCTCGCGCACAGGCCGGCCCTGGCGAGCCTGTCATGGGCGTTTATCGCCAGCGGCTCACCCTGTCGTCGGGCCGCTTCGCCATGATCGACGACGGACTCGGCTTCCAGCTCGTGCCCTGGTCGCCGAGCCTGGAAAAGAAGCTCGGCCAACATGTCACAGGCGCCGCCCGTGACGACGGCGGCATCGAATGGAGCATCGGACGAAAACGCGGGCTCGGTCTCTAAAGTCTTCAGGCCGGCAACGGATCGGTGCCGCGATCGAGCAAGGCCAGATAGTCCGCGTAGGCGTAGATGCGCCCGCGCCGGCGTCCCGTCGTCTCCCGCACCACCCCGACGCCGGCCAGCTTCTCCAGGGCGCCTCCGGCCGTCGCGAAGGAAACACCGAGCCGCGAGGAGACCGTCGGGATGGTGACGATTGGATGGGCCTGCATCAGCTCATGAACCCTCAGCGCGGATGGCGCGGCGCGGCCGACGCCGGCGATCTTCTGCCGATCGGCGTCGAAAATGGCGATCAGCTCGCGGGCGGTCGCGACCGCCTGCTCGGCGGTCTCGGCGACCCCGGTCAGGAAGAACTCCATCCAGGTCTCCCACGTCCCTGCCTGTCGGACCTCCTGAAGGAGCCGGTAATAGTCGTCGCGGTGGGATTTCAGGAACAGGCTGAGATAGAGGATCGGCTCGCGCAAGACGCCCGCCTCGCACAGGATCAGGGTGATGAGCAGCCGACCGAGGCGCCCGTTGCCGTCGAGAAAGGGATGGATTGTCTCGAACTGAACGTGGGCCAGGCCGGCCCGGATCAGCGGCGGCAGCGCCGGATCTTCGCTGTGGAAAAAGCGCTCCAGCGCGCCCAGGCAATCGTCCAGCAGATTCGGCGGCGGCGGCACGAAGAGGGCGTTGCCGGGCCGTGTGCCGCCGATCCAGTTCTGGGAGCGGCGGAACTCGCCGGGCTGCTTGGCCGCGCCGCGCCCCGACCTGAGCAGGATGGCGTGCATCTCGCGGATCAGTCGCAGCGACAGTGGAAACCCACTGCGGATCCGGGAGACGCCGTGCTCGACCGCCGCGACATAGTTCGAGACCTCGGTCACGTCGTCCAGCGGGACGGCCGTCGCTTCGTCGTTCTCGAACAGCAGCAGGTCGGAAAGCGAGGATTGCGTGCCCTCGATCTGCGAGGATAGCAGGGCCTCCTTGCGGACGTACATGTAGAGAAACAGGGGCGTCGACGGCAGGATCGTCACCACGCCATCGAGTCGCCCGACGGCGGCCATCGCGCGCTCGTAGAGCCGCATGAAGCGCGCCAGATCGAGGGGCGGGTCCGGCGGCAGCGGGGCGGGCACATAGGCGCGCACCCGCTCGCCTCCCGTGCTCGTCTCGACATAGGCGCCAAGCCGCAGGTTTTTCGTGTCCGCCACGCAATATCCTTCAATACGCCCCAGACGTTAATGGACGATATGGCCTTATCCTTCAATAAGGAAGGTCGCTTATTGAAGGCTGGCGCTCTGCCAAGTACTCCTGAGCCCCTACCTGCCCGGGTGGCCGTGGGCCGCATACGCTCCTTCAAATAGTTTTTCGCTCCGGCGCGACGGCCTGCGAAGCGCCGCAGATCGCACTTGCGACGCCGTTTCTCCGACGCCGATGTCTTTCCGAGAAAGGAGAGGCGTTCCGTGTCCGCGACCAAGATCCTCTGGGGCCAGATCATCATCGTCTTCGCCATCGTGCTGGCGACGATGTGGATCGCGACCGAATGGACGGCCTGGCGGCTCGGCTTCCAGCCCGAACTGGGACGGCCCTTGTTCGAGATGCTGCATCTCCCGATTTACCTGCCGCCGGCCTTCTTCTGGTGGTGGTTCGCTTACGACGCCTATGCGCCGCAGATCTTCATCGAGGGCGCCTATATCGCGGCTTCCGGCGGCCTGATCTCAGTCGTGGTCGCGATCGGCATGTCGGTCTGGCGCGCCCGCGAGGCCAAGACCGCCGAGACCTACGGGTCCGCCCGCTGGGCGCGCGCGGACGAAATGATCTCCGCCGGATTGCTCGCGCCGGACGGCGTGGTCCTCGGCCGCTATGAGCGGTCCTATCTCCGCCATGACGGCCCCGAGCACGTGCTGTGCTTCGCACCGACCCGAAGCGGCAAGGGCGTTGGCCTGGTGGTGCCAACGCTCCTGACCTGGCCCGGCAGCGCCATCGTCCACGACATCAAGGGCGAGAACTGGCAGCTCACCGCCGGCTTTCGGGCGCGCTTCGGCCGAACGCTCCTGTTCGATCCGACCAACCGGGACTCCGCCGCCTACAATCCCCTGCTCGAGGTCCGCAAGGGCGAGTGGGAGGTGCGCGACGTCCAGAATGTGGCCGATGTTCTGGTCGACCCCGAAGGCTCGCTCG
>JAJZFF010000006.1 GCA_021805485.1 Pseudomonadota bacterium | reverse complement strand
ATGGTGCAGGCGCGCCGCTATTGCGCGACAATCTGGCTGAGAATTTGCGGCGATCAGGATGAGCAACTGTGATCGCGGCGCGGGGATGATGTGCGCCGTGGTTGTCGCTGACAAGGGTTAAGTTTGGGTTTGATTGTCGGTGCGCGACACGGCTTCGAGGTCTTTGATTGTCGCGTAGGCCTGTGGCCGTCCTGCGGCTTTGGATTTGCGGTCGAGTGCGGCGCGGCGTCGGTAGCTATCGACGTTGATCTCGAAGATCGTGGCATGGTGGACGAGGCGATCGACGGCGGCGAGCGTCATGGCGGGGTCGGGGAACACCTTGCCCCAGGCGCCAAACGGCTGGTTGGCGGTGATCAAGGTGGACCGCCGTTCGTAGCGGGCGCTGATCAGTTCGAACAGGACGGAGGTTTCTGCCTGGTCCTTGCTGACGTAGGCGAGGTCGTCGAGGATCAGCAGGTGGAAGCGGTCGAGGCGGCTGATGGCGGCTTCGAGCGCCAGCTCACGGCGAGCGACCTGGAGCCGCTGCACCAGGTCGGACGTGCGTGCGAACATCACGCGCCACCCGTTCTCCACCAGCGCCAGGCCGATGGCGGAGGCGAGATGGGTCTTGCCGCCGCCCGGTCCGCCGATCAGGAGCAGGTTGGCGCCCTTCTCGATCCAGCTGTCGCCGGCGCAGATCGCCAGGATGTGGGCCTTGGAGATCATCGGCACAGCGTCGAAGTCGAAGCTGTCGAGGGTCTTGCCGGGCAGCAGCTGGGCCTCGGCGAGATGGCGCGCCAGGCGTCTGCGGTCCCGTTCGGCGATTTCGTGCTCGGCCAGGGCAGCCAGCAGGCGCGCCGCAGGCCAGCTTTCCTTATCGGCCCGCTCGGCAAAGCCGGGCCAGTCCTGCTTTATCGCGGGCAGGCGCAGGTCGTTGAGCATCAGCGACAATCGGGCGGCATCAATATCTTGGGTCATGCCGCCTCTCCCATGGCAGCGCCGAGCAACTGGTCGTAGTCGACCAGAGGCGTGAGATGGACGACAACCTCGGGCAACCCGGTGGGATCCGGGGCAAAGCGCGTGCGCAGCGTGGCAAGGTCGGGGAGTTGGCCGGCGGCGAGATCGGCGGTGAGCAGCATGGCCAGTTCGGCCTCGCATCCCCGGTCGTGGGCCAGCGCCAGCAGATCGACCATGAGACGGCAGGCCGACCGCTCCGGCAGCTTCTCGATCAGCCGGTTGAACGTCAGGCGGTAGGCCTCCCGGGGAAATAGCTGATCGCGGTAGACGAGGTTGAGCAAGGCCATTGGTTTGCGCCGTAGGGCGTGGATCACGTGCCGATAGTCGACGACGTGCGCGCGCTTGCCGCATCCCGGGGCACGTCCGCGCGTCAGCGTCAGCAGCAAGGTGGCGCCGACGAACACGTCGAGGCGGTCGTCGTAGAGCCGGACCCTTAGTCGATGGCCGATCAGCCGCGACGGCACCGTGTAGAAGACCTTTTTGAGGGTGAACCCGCCCGAGGACGTCACGGTGACCAAAGTCTCCTCGTGGTCGCAGGTCCGCTGGCCCGGCAGATCCTGCAAGGCGGGGCGCTCGGCTTCGATACGCTTGGCGTGGTGGGCGTTCTTGCGGCTGACGATCTCGTCGATGAAGCGGCGATAGCTGGGAAGGTCATCGAAGTCGCTGACGCCCCGCATCAGCAAGGCGTCGCGCGCGGCCTTCCTGAGATGGCCGTGCGCGCTCTCGATGGCGCCATTCTCGTGGGCGATGCCGCGGTTGTTGCGGGTCGGCTGCATCCCGTAATGGACGCACAGCGCGTCATAGCGCCGGGTCAGGTCCTCCCGCGCGTCGTGGTCCAGGTTGCGGAACGCCGCCGACAGGCTGTCGCTGCGATGTTCGAGCGGCGCGCCGCCGAGGGCCCACAACGCATTCTGCAATCCCTCGGCCAAGGCGACGTAGCTCTCGCCGCCCAGGATGACGTGGGCATGCTCGAAGCCGGAGTAGGCGAGCCGGAAATGGTAGAGCCGGTGATCGAGCGGCACGCCGGCGATGGTGACGCCGAGGTCCGCCATGTCGGTGAAATCCGACAATCCCATTCGGCCGGGCTCATGGACCTGGCGAAAGATCACCTCCTGGTCGGCGCCATGCACCGCCCGCCAGGAGCGGATGCGGCGCTCCAGCGTGCGGCGCGCCCCGGCCGACAAGCCAGGATGGCGCCGCTGCATCTCCTCGAAGATCGCCACCGCGCGCAGGCCTGGTGCCGCCTTCAGCATCGGCACGACCTCGGCGTCGAAGAAGTCGACGAGCGGGTCGGGACGGCGGCGGCCGCGCGCCGGTTTTTGGGAGGATGGCAGGTGGTGGTGCTGCTCGTAGCGATACGCGGTCGCCGTGCTGATCGACGCCTTGGCGGCGGAGACCGCCGGGCCGTCTGTCCGTCGGAACGTCATGTAGAGCCTCATCTGGTGATCGGTGATGTGGCGGCCAGGCAACGGAAGATTCCTTCATGAGGAGATCCACCACAGACCCAGCCGGCCGCGATCACCAAACAACCCGACCCCGTGGCGGATCAGGCCAGATATCGTGTCGCGTGCGCTTCCGGTCGGGCTCCGCCCTCCCTTCACCGCACGCGACACGACGCTTTCTCACCCTGATTGTCGCGCGTTCTCACCTTGATCGCCGCGCAGCAGCGACGGGTGCTCGCGCTCGTGATC
>JAJZFF010000022.1 GCA_021805485.1 Pseudomonadota bacterium | reverse complement strand
CGCGGCGTGCATGCCGACCGCGCCGGCGAGTTCGCGATCATGGCGATGCTGATGCTGGCGACCCACATGCCCGCCTTCGCGACCGACCAGCGGGCGCATCGCTGGCAGCGCCGGTCCTCCGGCACGGTGGCCGGCATGCGGGCGACGATCGTCGGCGTCGGCGGGCTCGGCGGCGGCGCGGCGCGGCGGGCGCGGCAGTTCGGCATCCATGTCACCGGCGTGCGCAACGGCGCCGCGCCGCACCCCGATTGCGACGCGACGCGGCCGGTCGGCGATCTCGACCTGATCCTGCCGCACACCGATTTCCTGCTGCTGACCTGCCCGCTCACCGCGGCGACGCGCAACCTGCTCGATGCGCGGCGGCTGGCGCTGCTGCCGCCGCATGCCGGGGTGATCAACATGGGCCGCGGCGCGCTGGTCGATCAGCCGGCACTCTGTGCTGCGCTGCGCGCGGGCAGCATCGCCGGCGCGGTGCTCGACGTGTTCACGACCGAGCCGGTTCCGCCGGACGATCCGGTGTGGGACACGCCGAACCTGGTCATGACGCCGCATATCTCGTCGGACGATCCGGCGCGCTACAACGCGGCGACGCTGGCCAGCTTCTTCGCCGCGTTGCGGGCGCTCGCCGCCGGGCGCGTCCCGGCCACGCTGGTCGATTTCGCGAGAGGCTACTGAGGCGCGTGGCGGGCGCCGAACAGCGCCGAGCCGACGCGCACCTCGGTCGCCCCGCAGGCGATCGCGGTCTCGAAATCGTCGGACATGCCGATCGAGCGCACCGGCAGCCCGTGCGTGTCGGCCATGGCGACGAGGGTGCGGAAATGCGGCGCGGGGTCCTCGCCGAGCGGGGGAATCGCCATCAGCCCCTGCAACCGCTCGCCGAACCGGGCGCGCATCGCGCGGATGAAGCCATCCGCCTCGGCCGGGCTCACCCCGGCCTTCTGCGGCTCGTCGCCGACATTCACCTGCACCAGCAGCCGCGGCATCCGCCCGGCGCGCTCGGCCGCCGCCGCCAGCGCATCCGCCAGTTTCGGCCGGTCGAGCGAATCGATGCAGTCGAACAAAGCCACCGCCTCGCGCGCCTTGTTGGTCTGCAACGGCCCGATCAGGTGCAGCGCGAGGCCCGGATGCGCCGCGCGCAGGAGCGGGAACTTCGCCGCCGCCTCCTGCACCCGGTTCTCGCCGAACACGAGTTGCCCGGCGGCGAGTGCCGCCTCGATCGCCGCGACCGGCTTGGTTTTCGACACCGCGATGAGCGTGACCGCGCGTCCCTGCGCGGCCGTGGCGATGCGCGCGCGGATGGAATCGAGGGCGGGCCTGATCGTCTCGGGGCTGAATTCGCTCATGGATGAACAACTGATCGCGGCGGCGCGGGCGGTCAAGCGGCGCCGTCGCTGCCGCCACCCCACGCTCTGGCTGTTCACCGATCGGGCCCGATTGCCCGACCCGCTCGGCGCGATCGCCCGCCTGCCGCCGGGACTCTCCGGCGTGGTGCTGCGCGACGATGCGGCGCCGGACCGGGCCGCGCTCGCGGCGGCGGTGGCGAAGCTCTGCCGGCGCCGGCGAATCGCCCTCGTGGTCGCCGGCGATGCGCGGCTGGCGGCCCGTCTGCACGCCGGGCTGCACCTGCGGCGGGGCAGGGTTGCGCCGGGCCGCAAGCCGGGTCTGGTGACCGCCTCGGCGCATGGCCGGCAGGAGCTGGTGCGCGCGCGCCGGGCCGGCGCCGGGCTGGTGTTTCTCTCGCCGGCCTTCCCGACGGCGAGCCATCCGGGGGCGCCCGCCCTCGGGCCGGTGCGCTGGGCGGCGCTGGCGCGGCTGGCCGGCGGGGTTCAGGTGGTGGCCCTTGGCGGCATCGAGGGGCGGCGGATGCGGGCGCTTGGCCCGGCCTGCCGCGGTGTTGCGGCGATCGGGGCTTTGTCAAATCAGTGTCATACAGTGTGGCGTTGATACCACAGCGCAGCCAAATAGCCTTCACCGGCGCTTTCGGATGTTGCTTCCTGAGACTGAAATGCCTTTTATCCGCCTGTCTGACGCCTCGCCGCGACGGCTTTCGGGCCTTGAAGCGGCACAGGCGGCAAAGAATTCACGCCGGTCTGACCGGCAACATGGAGGTTTGAATGCGCAAGTATCTTCTGGCGTCTGCCGCATCGCTCGGCTTGATGGTCGCCGCGTCCGGTGCCGCTCACGCCCAGGCTGCCAAGGCCCCCGCTCCGGGTCAGATCGTCGTCCACCTGAACGGCCTGTTGAACGACCAGATCAACATGATCGGCGCGACGGGCGACAACGTCCAGGGCGGCAACAAGCTGAACCCGATCGGCATGGCCGGCTTCCTCCGCCTGTATCCGGGCTTCGACGCCACCACCGAGAACGGCATCGAATACGGTGTCGCGGCCGAGCTCCGCACCACCTACAGCTCCGCTGGCGTCGGCATCCACGAATCGACCGCCGGCACGGGCGGTGTGACCGGCCTCGCGATCCGCCGCGCCTATGCCTATATCGGCACGCCGCAGACCGGCTTCGTCCGCTTCGGCCAGACCGACGGCATCTGGTGGCTGCTGTCGACCGGCGAATACTACAATTTCGGTGACGGCAACCTGTGGAACTCCGATGGTGGCGTCGGTTCCTCGGTGCCGAACCAGGATCATCCGTCGGGCCTCTTCACCTCGTCCGGCTCGCTCTACACGACCAACAAGATCGT
>JAJZFF010000402.1 GCA_021805485.1 Pseudomonadota bacterium | reverse complement strand
CGGCCTGATCAGCAGTTTTGCTACCAACTGGTCGATTCTGTCCTTCGCGACGCCGGGCTGGGCGCAATCGGTCTTTCCCGGCGATCCCGACCCCGCCGCGCGTCTGTGGGATGCGATCTTCGAGGTCTGCCGAATCAACGAGGCCGATCCGGTTGCCGCCTGGCATGCCCATGTCGCGACCCTGCGGGCGCGGTGCGGCGCGCTGAATGCCCGCCGCTTTGCCGCGCTGCGCTTCAGCGGGCCCGGCACCGACCTCGAAGTCGGCCTGGCCGACGGGCATCTCTGGGCGGGCGGGTCCGCGACATCGAAGGATGGCACCGCCTGCATGCCGAACATGCCGACCGAGGAAGTGTTCACCATGCCGCATCGCGAGCGGGTGAACGGCACGGTGCGGGCGAGCAAGCCGCTCGTGCATGGCGGCGCGCTGATCGAGGACATCGAGGTGCGGTTCGAGGCGGGGAGGATCGTCGAGGCGAAGGCGAGGCGGGGCGAGGACGTGTTCCGCGCCCTGATCGCGACCGACGAGGGGGCGAGCCGCCTCGGCGAGGTGGCGCTGGTGCCGGATGCCTCCCCGGTATCGCGCTCGGGGCTGATCTTCCGCAACACGCTGTTCGACGAGAACGCGGCGAGCCACATCGCGCTCGGCCAGGCGCTGGCGCTGAACATGGAAGGCGGTTGCGATGCCGCCCGCGGCGCCAATGAAAGCCTCATCCATGTCGACTGGATGATCGGCTCGGCGCTGATGGACGTCGATGGCGTGAACGCCGACGGCACCATCACGCCGGTGATGCGCGGCGGCGCCTTCGTGATCTGAGCGCCGGCTGGCGCGATCAGAGCCGGCGGACGGTGTAGGCGGCTTCCAGCGCCTCGGTGATCGAGCGGCCATGGGCGGCGTCGCGCGCCTCGAACATCACTTCGAGATGCGCGGCCTGCACGGTCGGCGAGGCGAACTGGCGCTGGTGCACGACCTCGATGATGTTGCCGCCCTGATCGCCGATGCGGGCGGCGATGTCGGCCAGCACGCCGGGACGGTCGGGGATTTCCATCAGCACCTTCACGATCCGCCCGTCGCGCATCAGGTTGCGCAGCAGCGTGTTGGCGAGGACGCGGGTGTCGATATTGCCGCCGCAGATCGGCAGGGCGAGGCGGCGGCCGGCGAAGCGCTGCGGGAAGGTCAGCACCGCGGCGAGGGCGGCGGCGCCGGCGCCTTCGGCGACGATCTTGCCGCTCTCGGCCAGCATCGCGATCGCCTGCTCGACAGCCGCTTCCGGCACGACCAGAACTTCGACCTTGTGTTCCTTCAGCAGCGCGAGCGGCAGCTGGCCGATATCGCGCACCGCGATGCCCTCGGCGATGGTGGCGCCGCCGACCTTGACCTCCTGGCCTGCCAGAGCCTGGGCGAAGCCGGCATAGCTTTCGACCTCGACGCCGAGGATTTCGACGCCGGGGCGCAGCGCCCGCGTTGCCACGGCGCAGCCGGAGATGAAGCCGCCGCCGCCGGTCGGGATCACCAGCGCGTCGAGATCGGGCAGATCCTGGAAGACTTCGAGAGCGAGGGTGCCCTGGCCGGCGATCACGTCGGCGTCGTCATAGGGGTGGACGAAGACCAACCCCTCGCAGGCGGCAAGTTCGTGGGCGTGGGCGGCGGCCTCGGCGAGGGTTTCGCCGTGCAGCACCACCTGCGCGCCCCAGGCCCGGGTGCGGGTCACCTTCGTCGTCGGGGTAAAGCGCGGCATCACGATGGTGGCGCGAATGCCGGCGAGCTGGGCATGGCGCGCCACCGCTTGGGCGTGGTTGCCGGCCGACATCGCGATCACGCCGGATTTGCGTTCGGCCTCGGTCAGCAGGGCTATCCGGTTCGCAGCTCCCCGTTCCTTGAAGGCGCCGGTGGCCTGAAGGTTTTCGAGCTTGAGATGGATGTCCGCGCCGGTTGCGCGCGAGAGCGCGTCCGCGCGCACCAGCGGCGTGCGCAGCACCGCGCCGGCGATCCGGCCGGTCGCCGCCTCGATTTCGGCGAGGGTGACCAAGGCCTCAGCCGAACCGGACGGCGAGGATCTCGTAGCTGCGGTCGCCGCCGGGGGCCGGTACCGAAACGGTGTCTCCCGACTTCTTGCCGATCAGCGACTTGGCCAGCGGCGAGGTGACCGAAATACGCCCGGCCTTGATGTCCGCCTCGTGGACGCCGACGATCTGGTAGGTGACCTCCTTGTCGGTCTCCTCGTCGATCAGCTCGACATGAGCGCCGAACTTGATCGTGTCGCCCGACAGGGTGGACGGGTCGATCACCTCGGCGGCGGAAATGATTTCCTCGAGTTCGGCGATCCGCCCCTCGATGAAGGACTGGCGCTCGCGCGCGGAATGGTATTCCGCGTTTTCCGACAGGTCGCCATGGCTGCGCGCCTCGGCAATCGCCCGTATGATCGCCGGCCGCTCCTCGGACTTGAGGTGGCGCAGCTCGGCTTCGAGATTCTGCAGTCCGGGCCCGGTCATCGGGAATTTTTGCACGGCAGTTCCTTCAGTCAGGTTAAGCCATCAGGCGTAGGGATGAGCGAAAAAGTCGCGGGCCGGAGGACTCCGGCGCCACGATCATCGGAACGATTGCGGAAAATACGACTGAAGCGGCGCGACTTCAAGGCTGCCCGCGGCAAGGGCGGCGATGGCGTGCGAGGCCGCCCGCGCGCCGGCGATGGTCGTGTAGTG
>JAJZFF010000093.1 GCA_021805485.1 Pseudomonadota bacterium | reverse complement strand
TCCGCCAGATGATCCTGAGCGGCTACAATGCCATCGTCATCGACGCCGCCTCGCCCTCCGGCCTCAACAGCGTCATCAACGAGGCGGTCAATCACGGCATCGTCGTCGTCGCCTTCGACAATACGGTAACGACCGGCAAGGCGATCAACATCAACGAGGATCAGGCGGCGATGGGCCGCATGTGGGCGGAGTTCCTGACGAAGGAAACCGGCGGCAAGGGAAAGATCCTGATGGTCCGCGGCCTTGCCGGCACCACCGTCGATAACGACCAGGGCGACGGTGCCATGGCCGTGTTCAAGAAATCGGCGGGGCTGACGGTCAAGCAGGTCTATGGCAACTGGGACGTCGGCGTGAACCAGAAGGTCACCGCCGATGCGCTTTCGACCAGCCACGACGTCGCCGGGGTCTGGGGCACGGAAGGCGCGACCGGCGCGTTGCAGGCCTTCCTGCAGGTCAAGGCGAAGCTGGTGCCGATGACCAGCGAGTCGGATAACGGCTTCATGAAACTCGCGGTCGCCCATCATGTCCCCGCGCTGGTCATCGGCCAGTCGCCGGCGCTGGCCGCCGCCGCCATCCGCGCGGCGATCGCCGCCCTCGACGGCCAGAGCCTGCCGCGCACCGCGAACATCCCGCTCAATCCGGTGACGACGAAGCAGATGAAGGCCGGCGTCAACTACTTCCCGAAGCTGCCGAACAGCTTCGTCACCGATATCGACATTCCGCAATGCGGTGTTAAGATCCCGGTCAGCGCCGTGGTTCACGGCAGCTGAGCAAGGCGGAACGAGGGCGAGGCCGGTGCCGATTGCGGCTGACGGAGCCCGGCGGGCGGGTGGCGCGGGTGCTGCTTCCGCACCGACGCTGGCGGCAACCGGCCTGTCCAAGCGCTTCGGCGGCGTCGTCGCGCTCCGCCGGGCTGACCTTTCGCTCTACCCGGGCGAGGTTCACGCCCTGCTCGGGGCCAACGGCGCCGGCAAGAGCACGCTGGTCAAGCTGCTCGCCGGCATCGAGCAGCCAGATGACGGCACCATCGAGGTCGGCGGCACCGCCATGCGGTTCGCCAGCCCGCACGCCGCCCTCGCCGCCGGCATCGCCACCGTGCACCAGGAGCTCTCGCTCTTCCCGAGCCTGAGCGTTGCCGAGAACATCCTCATCGGCCAGGAACCCCTGCGCGGCAGGCACTGGATCGACGCCGCGGCAATGCGCGAGCGGGCGCGCGCCCTGCTGGAAATGCTGGGCGCGTCCGATATCGACCCCGACGCGACCGTCGGCGATCTTCCGCTCGCCCAGGCGCAACTCGTCGAAATCGCGAAGGCGCTGTCGACCGATCCGCGCGTCCTGATCCTCGACGAGCCGACCTCCGCCCTCTCCATCGCCGAGGTCGAGCACCTGATAACGGTCATCGAACGGCTGCGGGACCGTGGGGCGGCCATCGTGCTCATCTCGCACCGGCTCGGCGAAATCGAACGCCTGGCCGACCGGGTTTCCATCCTGCGCAGCGGCGAGAAGGTCGGCGAGTTTCCGCCCGGTGATTTCAGCCGCGACAAGGCGCTGGCGCTTATGCTCGGCGAGGCCTGGCAGGAGCGCCAGTCCGCCAGGCCAGCGGAAGCCTTTGCCGGCCCGGCCGATGACACGATCCTTCGCGTCAGCGGTCTCACGCTGGCGCCGCATTTCGCCGATATCGGCTTCGACCTCCGCCGCGGCGAGGTGCTCGGCCTCGCCGGCCTCGAAGGGCAGGGGCAGAAGGAATTCCTGTTCGCCCTGTTCGGCCTGTTCCGCCGCGGGCTGGAGGGCGTTATCGAGATCGGCGGCCGGCGACTGCTGCCGCGCCGGCCCCGCGACGCCATCGCGGCGGGCATCGCCCTGATCCCCGACGACCGCAAGACGCTCGGCGGCTTCCTCGGCCTCAGCATCGCGGAAAACATCGCCATCACCGTGCTGGGTTCCCTGCGGCGGCGCCTCCTGATCAGCCGCCGCGCCGAGGCGGACCTGGTCGACGACCATATCCGTCGTCTCGGCATCAAATGCGCCAGCCGCGCGGTGCCGCTCGGCAGCCTGAGCGGCGGGAACCAGCAGAAGGTTGTGGTCGCCAAATGGCTGGCCCGGCGCGAACCCGTCTATGTCTTCTGCGACCCGACGCGCGGTGTCGATGCCGGGGCGCGCGGCGAACTCTTCGGCGTAATCCGCGAACTCGCCGCCCAGGGCACCGCCGTGCTGTTCTATTCCACCGACATTTCGGAGTTTTCGCTGCTGTGCAACCGCGTTCTGGTCTTCCGCGAGGGCCGCGTCGCCGGGTCGCTCGAAGGAGCCTCCATCACGGAACAGAACATCCTCGACCTGTCCTTCCACGAGGCCGCGCATGAAGCCGCCTGAAGCCGCGCGCCCCGCCGCCCCCCGCCGGCGCGGACGGATCGAGAAGCATCTGGGGCCGGTGTCCTGCGCCATCGGCCTTGCCGTGGTGATCGGCCTCTATGCGCTCCGCCAGCCGCTGATCCTCTCGCCCTTCGGCCTCGCCAGCCTCGCCAACGTCTCGGTGCCGCTTGCCCTTGCCGCGATCGGCCAGACCATCGTGCTGCTCGGCGCGGGCCTCGATCTGTCGATCGGCGCCGAGATCACCCTGGTCAACTGCTTCGCGGCGACGACGATGCAGGGCAGTCCGCTCGGCATCGGCGGCATCGTCGTGCTGTCGCTGCTGATCGGCCTCGGGCT
>JAJZFF010000589.1 GCA_021805485.1 Pseudomonadota bacterium | reverse complement strand
GGGCGAGGTTGCGGAGATTTTCCTCAACCGGCGCATCCAGCGCCACCACCCCCTCCGGCAGATCGGGGCCGACCGCGATCTTGTCCATGTAGATATCCGGCGCGTGCAGGAAGTTGCCGCGCTCCGCCAGCGCGATCACCGCGATCGCGTTCGGCGCGCCCTTGGCGGCGATGGTCGTGCCCTCGAGCGGATCGACGGCAATGTCCATCTCCGGTCCGCCGGCGCCGACGCGTTCGCCGATATAGAGCATCGGCGCCTCGTCCATCTCACCCTCTCCGATCACCACCAGACCGTCGATCGCGACCGCGTTGAACGCCTGGCGCATCGCGCCGACGGCAGCCCCATCCGCGCTGTTCTTGTCGCCCCGGCCGATCCAGGCCGAGGCCGCGAGCGCGGCGGCTTCCGTGACGCGCACGAGTTCGAGGGCGAGGTTACGGTCCGACTGGGCCGGGGTCTTGGCGTTGTCCATCTTCGCGGTCTCCTGCGGGTCGAGCGTCGATCAGGCCTGTTCGATGCGGATGAGCGCCGGCGGCTCCTGCACCGCCGGCAGTGCGGCGATCTGCACCAGCGCCGCCGCCATCGCGGCCTCGTCAGTCTCATGGGTGATGATCACAACCGGCACCACATCGCCCGGGCTGCGGCCGCGCTGGAGCATCGTTTCCAGCGAGATGCCGTGATCGCGCAGCACCGCGGTGACATCGGCGATCACGCCGGGCTGATCCAGCACCATCAGCCGCAGGCAATAGGCCCCGCGATGCGCCGCCATCGGCACCGAGGCCTCGCTGCGCAGCGCATCCGGCGCCATGCCGAGCATGGGCGTCTGCCGGCCGCGGGCAAGGTCGATCAGGTCGGCCACCACGGCCGAGGCGGTCGGCCCCGCCCCGGCGCCGCGCCCCTGGATCACGATATCGCCCACCGGCTCGCCGCTGATCACGACCGCGTTGTTCACGCCATCCACCTTCGCCAGCGCCGAGTTCTCCGGCACCATCGCCGGATGCACGCGGGTCTCGATTCCGGCCTCGCTCGCGCGGGCGATGCCGAGCAGCTTGATCCGGTAGCCGAGCTCGTCGGCGAAGGCGATATCCACCGCGCTGATCCGGCGGATGCCCTCGACATGCACCGCCCCGAAATCCACCTGGCGGCCGAAGGCGATGGCCGCGAGGATCGCCAGCTTGTGGGCGGTATCCACCCCGTCGATATCGGCCGAGGGGTCGGCCTCGGCATAGCCGAGCGCCTGGGCCTCGGCGAGCACGTCGGCGAACTCCATCTTCTCGTCGCGCATCCGCGTGAGCATGTAGTTGCAGGTGCCGTTGAAGATGCCGGACACGCTGGCGATCCGGTTGGCGCCGAGCCCCTCGCGCAGCGCCTTGATGACGGGAATGCCGCCCGCCACCGCCGCCTCGAAGCGGATGCCCGGCCCGCCGCGGATCAACCCCGCGAGGTCGCCGCCCGCCTGCGCGATCAGCGCCTTGTTCGCCGTCACCACCGGCTTGCCCGCGGCCAGGGCCGCCTCGACGAGATCCCGCGCGGCACCTGAAGCACCGCCGATCAGCTCGACGACAACATCCACGGCCGGATCGGTGGCGAGCACCAGCGAATCCTCGACCCAGCGGATGCCTTCGAGCGACACCCCGCGATCCCGCGCCCGGTCCCGTGCGGACACCGCCACCACGCGCACCGGCCGCCCGGCCCGCGCCGCGATGATCGCCGCATTCTCCTGCAACAGCCGCACGACCCCGGCGCCGACCGTCCCCAGCCCGGCGATCCCGACCGACAGTTCACCATTCATGCCGAGACGCTCTCCTGCTGGTTGGGCGCATTGCCCGGTGCCATGAAGGCGCGGATGTTGCGCACCGCCTGCCGGAGCCGATGGGTATTTTCGACGAGCGCGATGCGGACATGGCCATCGCCATACTCGCCGAAGCCGATCCCCGGCGCGACCGCGACCTTGGCGCGCTCCAGCAGCAGCTTCGCGAAATCGACCGAACCGAGATGCGCGAAGCGCTCCGGAATCGGCGCCCAGGCGAACATCGACCCCGCCGGGCTCGGCACGTCCCAGCCTGCCTGCGCGAGGCCCTTGATCAGCACGTCGCGCCGTTCGCGATAGAGCGTGCGCATCTGCTCGACGCAGTCCTGCGGGCCGTTCAGCGCCGCCGTAGCCGCCACCTGAATCGGCGTGAAGGCGCCGTAATCGAGATAGGACTTCATCCGCGCCAGCGCGGAAATCAGCCGTGGATTGCCGGCGGCAAAGCCCATGCGCCAGCCCGGCATCGAATAGGTCTTAGACATCGAGGTGAATTCCACCGTGATGTCCTTCGCCCCCTCAACCTGCAATACCGAGGGCGGCGGCTCGCCCTCGAAATAGATCTCGGCATAGGCGAGATCGGACAGGATGAAGATCTCGTGCTTGCGGGCGAACGCGACGATCTCCTTGTAAAAATCCAACGTCGCCAGATACGCCGTTGGATTTGAGGGAAAATTCACGATCAGGGCGGTCGGTTTCGGCACCGAGTGGCGCACCGCGCGGTCGAGCGCGCGCAGCATCTCGTCATCCGGCGTGGCCGGAACCGAACGCACCGAGGCGCCGGCGATGATGAAGCCGAACTGGTGGATCGGGTAGGACGGGTTGGGCACCAGGATCGTGTCGCCCGGCGAGGTGATCGCGTTGGCGAGGTTGGCCAGCCCCTCCTTCGAGCCGAGTGTGGCGATCA
>JAJZFF010000285.1 GCA_021805485.1 Pseudomonadota bacterium | reverse complement strand
GGCGTCGATCGTCGGGCAGGCGGACAGTTTCGCGATCATCCGCGGGCGGCACCTCGATCTGTGCGTGCTCGGCGGGTATCAGGTGGCGGCGAACGGCGATCTCGCCAACTGGTCGGTCGGGCGCAAAGGGGTGGCGCCGGCGGTGGGCGGGGCGATGGATCTCGGCGCCGGGGCGGCGCGGGTCTGGGTGCTGATGGAACACTGCACGAGGGAGGGCGAGCCGCGGCTGGTGGAGCGCTGCACCTATCCGCTGACCGCGCTGGGCTCGATCACCCGCGTCTATACCGATCTTGCCGTCATCGACATCACGCCGGCGGGGTTCGTGCTGCGCGACGCGGCACCAGGGGTCACGCCGGAACAGGTGCGCAGCCTGACCGCCGCCCCTCTCGCCATCGGGTGACGATCGCCGGCATCAGGGCCGCCGACCGGTCATCCGCCGGCGGGCGAGGGGCGTTCCGGCCCAGCCCCGGTGGGGGGACGGCGCCGGTATGCGCCAGCCATGTTGGTCGTTTCCGCCGGGTGCGGTAATGAGCCCCATGCCATTTTATGTTGAGACTCCCGCGCTCCAGCATGCGCTCGCGGCGCGCGGTTATGCCGACCCGACCGCCGTGCAGAGCGCCGTGCTGGAACCCGAGGCCGAAGGACGCGACCTCCTGGTCTCGGCCCAGACCGGCTCGGGCAAGACGGTCGCCTACGGGCTGGCCTTCGCCGCCACGATCCTGGACGAGGACGTGCTGCCGCCGGCCGGCGCGCCGCTCGCGCTCATCATCGCGCCGACCCGCGAGCTTGCCATCCAGGTTCATGCCGAACTCGCCTGGCTTTACGAGCATACCGGCGCGAGCGTGGTCTCCTGCGTCGGCGGCATGGACCCGCGGCGCGAACAGCGCGCCCTCGCCGGCGGTTGCCATATCGTGGTCGGCACACCGGGCCGCCTGCAGGACCATATCGAGCGCCGGCATCTCGATCTCGGCCGGCTCAGGGTCGTCGTGCTCGACGAGGCCGACGAGATGCTCGATCTCGGCTTTCGCGACGAACTCGAATTCATCCTCGGCGCGTCTCCCGCGGACCGCCGCACGCTGCTGTTCTCGGCCACCATCGCGCGCGAGATCGCCGCGCTGGCGCGGCAATACCAGCGCGACGCGTTGCGGATCGACACCGTCGCGCGCAACCAGCCGCACGCCGATATCGAATATCGGGCGATCCGGATCGCCGCCCACGAGGTCGAGCACGGGCTGGTGAACCTGCTGCGGTTTCATGAGGGCGCCGGTTGCCTGGTGTTCTGCTCGACCCGCGAGTCCGTGCGGCAGCTTTACGGGCGGCTTCAGGAACGCGGCTTCGCCGCCGTCGCCCTGTCCGGCGAGCTCAGCCAGTCGGAACGCAATGCCGCGCTGCAATCCCTGCGCGACGGGCGCGCCCGCGTCTGCATCGCCACCGACGTCGCCGCGCGGGGACTCGACCTGCCCAATCTCGACCTTGTCATCCACGCCGACCTGCCGGCCAACAAGGCGACCCTGCTCCATCGCAGCGGCCGGACCGGACGCGCCGGACGCAAGGGCCTCTGCCTGCTGATGGTGCCCGACAGAAGCCGGCGCCGGGCGGAGGTTCTGCTTGCGTCGGCGAATATCAGGGCGATCTGGGAGGCCCCTCCGACGGCCGAGGCCATCCGCGCCCGCGACCATGCGCGGCTGCTGACCGATCCGGTGCTGACCGAGGCGCCGCTCGATGAGGAGATCGCCCTGGCGCGTGAACTGCTTGCGAACCGGTCGGCCGATGTTGTCGCAACGGCGCTGATCCGCCTGTATCGCGCCCGCCTGCCGGCGCCGGAGGAGATCGCGCCGCAGCCTGAAGTCCTCCCCCGTCCGGCGGCCCGTCGCGCCGCGGGCGCAGAGGACGGGCGGGCCATGGTATGGTTCCGGTGCGATGTCGGCCGCCGCAAGAAGGCCGATCCGAAATGGCTGCTGCCGGCGATCTGCCGGGTCGGCGGCGTCACCAAGCGCGATATCGGGGCGATCCGCATCTTCGATCACGAGACGCGGTTTGAAATCGGCGCCGATGTGGCCGACGCCTTTGCCGCCGCCATCGGTGCCGGCACCAATTCCGAGATGCGGATCGAACCGGCGGGCCACCAACCCGGCACGGCAGCGGAGGATTTCGGTCGCGGCAGGAAGGAAGGCCGGTTCAGGAAATCCCCGTCCCGGATCAAAGCTCACGCGCCGCCCCGCCGCGGCGGCAAGGCACGGAAAGCGGGATAGATCGGCGCGCGGACGATCCTTGCCGAGGCCGGCCGGTTCCTGATCATCGTGGGCGTGCGCCATGAGCGTGGCGGGGCCTGCCGGAACGGCGACAATGCTCGCCGGTTGCGGGCCCGCCGAATTAGCGGTTGGCCGGCACCGGCGACATGTCGGCCAGGGATTTTCCGTTGAGCGTCTCGATGAAGGCGTCTTTCGCCCGGTTGAGCGTCTGCCGCAGCCGACAGGCCGGCAGCAGATTGCACTGCCCGCCATCGGCGCGGAAGCATTCGACCATGGCCTGATCGCGTTCGAGATAGCGGACCACGTCTCCGATGCGGATCTGCCCGGGCGGCTTCGCGAGGCGGACGCCGCCGGTGGGCCCGCGGGAACTGAGGAGGTAGCCGCCGGCCACGAGATCCATCAGGATTTTCGCGAGATGATGGCGTGATACGTCGAGGCGGGTGGCAAGTGCGGACGTCGAT
>JAJZFF010000133.1 GCA_021805485.1 Pseudomonadota bacterium | reverse complement strand
TCCAGAACTTCCTGAACTCCGATCTCAAGCCGAACATGATCCGCTCGATGTGCTGCCGGTTGCAGCTCGACCTGACCGAGCTGCTCAAGCGCGGCAACGGGCTGTTCGGCAGCGCCGAGCAGACGGGTTCGCTCGGCGTCGTCACCATCAACTGCGCCCGCCTGGGCTATCTGCACAAGGGCGACGAAGCCGGGCTGTTCGCCCGCCTCGACCGGCTGCTCGACCTCGGCCGCGACAGCCTGGAGGTCAAGCGCAAGACCATCCAGCGGCTGATGGACGGCGGGCTGTATCCCTACACCAAGCGCTATCTCGGCACGCTGCGGAACCACTTCTCCACGCTCGGGCTGAACGGGGTGAACGAGATGATCCGCAACTTCACCGGCGACGCCGAGGACGTCAGCACCGCATGGGGCCGCGCCTTCGCCCTGCGGCTGCTCGATCATGTGCGAGCGCGCATCGTCGGCTACCAGAACGAGACCGGGCACATGTACAACCTGGAGGCCACGCCGGCGGAGGGGGCCACCTATCGGTTTGCCCGCGAAGACCGCAAGCGCTTCCCCGGCATCCTGCAGGCAGGCACGCCGGAGGCACCCTACTACACCAATTCGTCGCAGCTGCCGGTCGGGTTCACCGACGATCCGTTCGAGGCGCTGGCGCTGCAGGACGACCTGCAACGCAAATACACCGGCGGCACGGTGCTGCACCTGTACATGGGCGAGCGTGTGTCCTCGGCGGCGGCGTGCCGCAAGCTGGTGCGCCGGGCGCTGGAGAATTTCCGGCTGCCGTACATCACGGTCACGCCCACTTTCTCGATCTGCCCGACGCACGGCTATCTCGGCGGCGCGCACGAATTCTGTCCCAAATGCGACGCGGAGATCCTCGCGCGCAAACGGCAGGCCCGCAGCAACGTATCGGAAGGAGTCGACGCATGAACAGCATCGTGCCGGTGGCAATGGCCGGCGACATCCGGCTGGACGACGCGGAACGCCAGCCCTGCGAGATCTGGACGCGGGTGATGGGCTATCACCGGCCCGTGGCCTCGTTCAACCGCGGCAAGCAGAGCGAGTTTGCCGAGCGGCGGTTCTTCAAGGAGGGCGAGGCCCGGCCCGGCGATCATGGGCAATCCGCGGCCTGAACTGCGCATCGGCGGCTTCGTGCCGCTGTCGGGCTGCGACTGGCCGGGCGAGCTGGTCGCGACCGTGTTCTGCCAGGGGTGTCCGTGGCGGTGCCGCTACTGTCACAACACGCACCTGCTGGACGCGGACCGGCCTGGCGCGGTGACGTGGCGGTCGGTGACGGAGTTCCTGCGCAAGCGCATCGGCCTGCTCGACGGCGTGGTGTTCTCCGGTGGCGAGCCGACGCTGCAGCGCGGGCTGGCCGCGGCGATGCGCGAGGTCCGGGCGCTGGGGTTGTGCGTCGGCCTGCACACGGCGGGGCCCTATCCGGACCGGCTCAGCGAGGTGCTGGCGCTGGTCGACTGGATCGGCTTCGACGTCAAGGCACCGTTCGACGACTACCCGCGCCTGACCGGCGTACCCGGCAGCGGCGAGCGCGCCCGAGAGAGCCTGCTGCGCCTGATCGCCAGCGGGTTGGCCTACGAGGTGCGAACCACCGTTCACCCAGACCTGCTCGACGCGGCAACCTTGCGCAATCTTGCCGGAGTGCTGGCAGATCTTCGCGTGACGCACTACGTGCTGCAGGCCTGCCGCCCCGCGGGTTGGAAAGACGGCGATCCTGCGCCCGGCGCGGCGGTCTCTGCTTCGTTTCTCCCCGAACCGCTCAGGGCGCGCTTCACGAGCCTGACCGTCCGGACGTGAGGCGTGCCAGCCGATGCGGCGGCAGAGGGGTGCGCGTGTCGGTCGGCTGAAACCGCTTCACCCCGCGCAGCAGGAGAGTTTCGCCACGTCCTTCTCGAAGCCGAGAGCAGCGAGCTTCAGCCCCTCGACGGTGGTCAGATACGGGAACAGCGTCTCGGCGAGATCGGTCACCGTCAGCCCATGCTTGATGGCGAGCACCGCCGTCTGGATGGAATCCGCGCCCTCCGGGGCGAGGATCTGCGCGCCGAGCAGACGCAGGCTGCCCGCTTCGGCGACGAGCTTGATCAGCCCCCGCGTATCGCGCGCGGCGAGCGCGCGGGGCACCTGATCGAGCTTCAGGGTCACGCTGCGCACGGCAAGACCCTTGGCGCGCGCCTCGGCCTCCGTCAGCCCGACGCGGGCCGCCTGGGGGTCGGTAAAGACGACCTCCGGCATGGCGCGCGCGTCATAGCGGCGGGTGTTGCCGTTGAGCGCGTTCTCGGCGGCAAGCTTGGCGCCGTAGGCGGCCATATAGACAAACTGGTCGCGCCCCGTGACGTCGCCCGCCGCATAGACACCCAGGCGGCTGGTGGCGAGAAACGCGTCCACCGCGATCGCCCCGCGCGCGTCTGTTCCGATCCCGGCGGCCTCCAGATCGAGGCCGGCCGTGTTCGGCGCTCGTCCAGTCGCCACCAATACCTGCTCGGCCATGATCGTCTCGGCTGCACCGTCCACCGTTACGTCGAGCGCGATGCCGGTCTCGGTCTGGCAGATGCGCCGATAGCTGAGCCCGCAGCGGGCCGTGATGCCCTCGTCGCCGAGATAGCCGCTCAGCGCCGTGACGATCTCCGGCTCGAAGCCCGGCAGCAGATGCGAGCGGCAGACGATGGTGACGGCCACGCCGAAGCGGGCGAATAT
>JAJZFF010000500.1 GCA_021805485.1 Pseudomonadota bacterium | reverse complement strand
GGGGCCGCGCGCGGGTTGCGGGACGGATCCGCCGCCGTGGGTTCGTCGAAAATCCAGACCCCGAGCCAGAGGACGGCGATCATGGCGAGGAGAAAAAGCGCGGCGCTCATTGCGCGACCGCCCCGCGCGCCCGCCACCCCCGCGCGGCCGCAGGCGCCGCCTCGGCGGCGACCCGGGGCAATTCCGCGCGCAGCAGCACCAGGGCCGAGGACACGAGAATCAGCAGCATGTAGAAGTAGTCGTAATAGCCGAGCGACAGGAACGATCCGCCGACCATGAAGGCGATGATGGAAACCTCCGTCATGCGGCCGAAATCGACCAGCCAGGCCAGGGCCGGATTGCCTCGCGCCCGCCGCGCCACCCGCCGCGCCATGAACAGGCCGTTGAGGTTCAGCGCGATCCAGACGAACAGCGCCGGGAATCCCTGGTCGCCCAGGACCTCGAACCAGATGCTGTGGGTCGCCCGCTGCTGCGCCATCGGAAAATAGCGATGGATGACGCCAGGCATGGCGGTGGCCTGGAATCCGCCGCCGGTTAGCGGATTGTGCAGCGCGATCCCGAACGCATCGCGCCAGACCGTCATTCTCTCATTGGCCGAATTCGAATGATGGAAATGCAGGATGGTGAACATGCGCGCCTTCCAGTCGGCGGGCATGAAGCTGATCGCGGTGGCCATCACGATTCCGAACAGCAGGAAACTGGTCAGGCGGTTTCTGCTGTTCCACCACAGCCGCGCGACCATGGCGGCGAGGGCGATCAATCCGCCGCGCGAATAGGTCGCGACCACGGCGAACAGCGTCAGCACCATGCTCGCGAGCAGACCCGTCCGCACCGCGCGATGGGCGGCGTGCAGGCGCAGGTAGTTCATCAGCGGGATCGTCATCAGCAGCGCCACGGCGAGCTGGTTGTTATCGGCGATGAACGAGTTGGGCGGGCCGTAGACGTGATCTTTCCCGCCGGTCAGCAACGCGAAACCACCGCCGCGCACGCCGTAATAGCCGATCGAGATGACCATGATCCAGAGCACCGCGTGCAGCCGCCGGCGGCTGGTGACGAGGGCGCCGACGAGCATGGCAAAGCCGAGCGACTTGATCAGCTGGATGTAGTCATGGCTCTCCACACTGGCCGGCACCAGGGCGAAGAGCGTGTTGAGCGTGATCAGGCCCATGAAGGCCAGGATCAGTACCTGCGTCGATGTCATCGGAAAGCGGCGCGGCTCATGCGCGACGAGACAGCCGATCACGGTCGCCAGCGCGGCACCCAGCGCCCAGGGCAGATGCGCCCCGGTGCCGAAGAGGTCCTGCTGGGGGTTCATCAGCGAGATCCAGTCGAACGCGATCACCCCGACCATGGGGCGCACCATGGCCATGCCGAGCAGGATCAGGAACGGAACGGCCAGCGCCAGGAGATGCAGCATCGCGGGATCTCAGCCCTGCCGCTCCAGTTTCGCCAGCAGCGCCGCCGCCGCGGCATGGTCGGCGAACGAGGCCTTCGGCGTGACGATCGGCTTGAGGATC
Organism: Pseudomonadota bacterium; assembly: GCA_021805485.1. The sequence goes on along the minus strand of JAJZFF010000500.1, from coordinate 1,198 downwards.
GCGATCGCCTTGCCCCGCTCGCCGGTGCGGGCCAGCGCGGCGGCATCGTGATAGGCGATCGACGGGTCGGCGGGGTCTTCCCGGTGCGCCGCATCGAGCAGCGCCGCCGCCCGCGCGCGCCGCGCCTTGCCGGGCGTGCCGTGGAGCAGGATCCAGCCGAGTGTGTCGGCGGTTTGCGGCGTCGGCGCCCCGACATAGGCGCGCTCGGCCAAAGCCTCGGCGTCCGGCTTGCCGGATTTCGCCTCGATCCAGGCGAGATTGTTGAGCGCCACCGCGTCCTGCGGCGCCAGGCGCAGGGAGTGTGCGTACTCCGCCGCGGCCGCCTTCAGGTCGCCCCGGGACAGCGCGACCGATCCCCGCATGTCGCTCAGCGCCACGCTGTCGGGGAACCGGGCGCTCGCCGCCTTGAGCAGGGCCAGCGCCGCGTCGCGATGGCCGCCCTGGATGTCGGCGCGGATCGCGCCCGCCGCCAGCGCCGGCGACGGATTGGCGTCATAGGCGGCCTTGAACGCGGCCGCCGCCTTCGCCCAATGATGCAGCGACAGGGCGAGATCGCCTTCCAGCGCGCCGGCCTCGGGCATGTGGTCGGGCGCGGCGGCGAGTCGCTTCGCCTCCTGCTCGGCCGCGCCGGCGCCGTGCCGCGCCAGGGCCAGGCCGACCCGGGCCTGCATGAGGGCGAGCTGGCGCGGATCGCGCGCGAGCCCGGCCTCGATCACCGCTTCGGCCGCCTGCGGCTGCTTGCGCGCCATGTCGATATGCGCGAGCGCCAGCCGCGACGTCACGTCGTCCGGCGTCGCGGCCAGCAGGGATTGCAGGTTCAGGGCGGCCTGATCGAGGCGCCCCTGCGCGGCATCGAGCTTCGCGCGCAGGAGCAGGATCTGCGGCTGGCGCTGCATCGCGGCCGGGAGGGTCGAGACCAAGTTGCCGGCCTCGGTGAACTGCTTCGCCGCGAGCCGCTGTTGCAGGATCGCCGCCACGAACGCAACATTGTCGGGGGCACGGTCATGCGCGCGATCGAGCGTGGCCAGCGCGGCGTCGGGCTGGTTCATCGTCCGTTGCAGGGCGGCCAGCGCGAGCACGGGGCGCGGATCCGCGGGATGCGCCTTCACCACGGCGGTCAGGCGTTTCAGCGCCGCATCCGGCCGCTGCGTCAGCAGGTCGACCCGCGCGAGGCCGAGCTGCGCCGTCACCGAGCCGG
>JAJZFF010000637.1 GCA_021805485.1 Pseudomonadota bacterium | reverse complement strand
AGAAGACCGGCATGACGACGTTCGGCGCCGCGTCGGACATCGGGGTGAGGCAGGCGCGCGCGGAGGCGATGACGCTGTCGTCATCCTCGGAGAACTTGTTGCGCAGGCCGTTCACATGCATGTGGTCGGCGCCGGCGAGGCGCCAGATCTTCTGCCAGGCGACATAGGACCAGCCGAGAAGCGGGTGCCGCGACAGCGCGCCCCAGCCGTTGCGATGCGCGTGGATCGGCAGCGCGGCGTGGCGCGACAGCGCGAGGAAACCGCTGACGCCCACGGAATTGAGGCTCGCCATCACGCAGGTGCCGCCGAGCTCGCGCACGAGGTCGTGCCGGCGGCGCATCTCGTCGACCTCGCCGGTCAGGTTGAAGGCGAACATCACCTTCTTTCCGGTGCGCTCGGCATGATCGTTGACGACGCGCATCACCGCGCGGGCGCGGGCCTCGAACGGGCAGGCGGGGCCGTCGGCCTGCAACTCGTCGTCCTTGATGAAGTCGATGCCGGCCTCGCAGAGGGTGGCGACCAGCGCCGCGGTCTGCCCGGCATCGAAGCCGACGCTGGGCTTGACGATGGTGCCGATCAGCGGCCGCCCCTCGACGCCGGCAAGCCGCCGCGTGCCGGGGATGCCGAAGCGCACGCCGGGATTGGCGGCGGCGAAGCTCGCGGGCAGCCGCAGGTCGAGCAGGCGCAGGCCGGAGAACTGGCGCAGTTCGAAGAGATTGCCGGCGACGGTCGCGACGAGATTGGGCAGCGACGGGCCGAGATTGTCCACTGGCCAGGAGAGCGTCACGGCGGCGCGGCGGATGACCGGCGGCGCCGCGCCGCGCGGGAGTCCGGCACCGGGCAGGGAGGGCGAGCCGACCGTTTCCAGAACATCGAGCCGCTCGACCCGTGCCGCGGCGCGCGCCTTGAGTTCGGGGGTTTCGCCGGGCACCGGCACGAAGGTGCCGCTCGACTGTTCGCCGGCCATCGCCTCGGCGGCGAGGCCCGGGTCGAACGAAGTCTCGATCAGGTAATCGGCCTCGATGCGTTCCGCGCCACTCACTGGACATCCTTCCCTTCACGCCGCTTGCCGGGCGTAACTGGTATGATGAGTAGTTCAGTGGGCGCGGTCGCGCAAGAGGATCAGGCGAGGGACGGCGATTCGGTCTCGGGGTCGGCGGCCTCGTTCATCAGGGCCGAATAGAGGGCGTTCGCCCGGCTGAGATGCTCGGTCATCGCGACGGCCGCGGCATCGGCGTCGCCGGCGGCGATGGCGCGGTAGATCCTGTCGTGTTCGGCGAGCGTCAGGCGTTCCGCGCCGCGGGCCGAGATCAGGTCGCGCTTGAAGCGCATCATCCACGAAGCGAGGCCCTGGCAGACCGCGGTGATCAGGGAGTTGCCGGTCATCTCGGCGATGCGGCGATGGAATTCCATGTCGGCGGCGATGAAGCGCGGCCCGTCGCCGCGCGAGTCGTGGCAGGCGGCGAGCGCGTCGCGCAGCGCCGCGAGGCTTTCGCGGGTGGCGCGCATCGTCGCCACCCGCGCGAGCCCGACCTCGAACAGCAGGCGCGCCTCCTTCAATTCATCGAGACCGCGCGGGCTGTTGGCGAGGAGCTGCAGCATGGCGCCGGAAATCTGCTCGATGATCGTCTCGGCCGAGGGCTGGATCACCCGCGCCCGCTCGCCGTGCGAAATCCGGATCAGCCCCATCTGATGCAGGCTCTGCATCGCCTCGCGGATCGCGGGACGGCCGACGCCGAGCATCTGCATCAGTTCGCGCTCGGCCGGCAGTTGCGAGCCGGGCGGGAACTGCCGCGCCTCGATCGCGGCGATCAGCCGGTCGAGCACCTCGTGCGACAGTTTCCGCCGTTCCACCGGCCTTGGTTCGAGCCTTTTCATGATCCAGCCATTCCACCTGCTTCCGGGCGCCGCGCGCCGACCGACGATGTCTTTCGAGATGGGACCCGTTCATCATCCGTCCATATCCTGTCGTCTCGAAAGCGAAATCGAGTCGGCGGACGGAATGCGGTAGAGCCCACTTGATGGTATGATGACTATGTGACATCTTCCCGCCACCGTAAATGCCATTCATAACGGCAGCGGACGGAGGAACGTTTCGTGACATCAGACCGAATTCCGCCCCGCGACGCCGCGACGGGCCCATGAGCAGGTCGATGGCCGCCGGCCTGCGGTATCCAAGGCTCGTGGGTTTCCTCGGCTTCTGCGTGGTCTTCGCCGCCCTCTGGGCCGGCGGGCTGGTCGCCACCGTCCGGCCGATCGGCGGGTCCGTCGCCGGCGACAGCCATCCCTCCGCCGGGCTGGCCTTCAAGCCGGACGCCTATGTCGCGCGGATCTGGGGAACGCGCGTGGTGCCGGACGTGCGGCGCCAGAGCGCCAGCCTCGCCACCGTTCTCGCCGCGCTGGCCAAGGACAAGGGCGCGGCACTGGCCCGGTATGGCCACAAGGTCGCCAGCACCTACAACATTCTCGTGCGCTTCACCGGCACGGTGGGCAGGGTGGATACCTCGTCGCCGATCGGGACGATGCGGGTGAGCGTGGCGGGAGCGAGCCCGGTGGCCGTGAAGGTCGCGACCGGGCCGGTCATTCTCGGCACCACGCTGCGCGACGCGCTGAAGTTCATCAGCTTCGGCGAGTTCCTCAACCAGATCCAGTACGGCGACGTCGCCGACGCGCTCAACAGCCAGGTGGTGAAGACGGTCGTCGCGCCGCTCGACCT
>JAJZFF010000282.1 GCA_021805485.1 Pseudomonadota bacterium | reverse complement strand
ATCTCTCCTCGCGGGTCATCGGCCATATGGCGCAGCGCGGGTCGGGCGCGATCCTGAATATCTCCTCGGTTCACGAAATCGTGCCAAAGCCCGGCTTCCTGTCCTATTCGGCGGCGAAGGGCGGCATCGGCAACCTCACCCGCACGCTCGCGCTCGAATTCGCCGGGCGCGGCGTGCGGGTGAACGCGGTCGGTCCCGGCGCCACGGTCACGCCGATGAACGCCGGCTGGACCGGCGATCCCGAGCGCCGGCGCGTGGTCGAGGCGCACATCCCGATGGGCCGCCCGGCCGAGGCCGCGGAAATCGCCGCGGTCGCCGCTTTCCTGCTGTCGGACGAGGCGAGCTACGTCACCGGCCAGACGCTCTATGCCTGCGGCGGCCTGTCGCTCTACGGCGATTTCGCGCGCAACTGGTCGACCTGACCCGCCCGGCACCGCTCATTGACGCCTCGCGCGCGGTCTCCCGCAACGCGGCGGCTTCGCGCGCAAAAGCCTGAAATCGTTTTCCATCTTTTGCTGTTTCCGGTGCGATCTCTGGTCATCGCGATTCTGGCCGTTTGGCGGAGCAGCAAAAATTTTATTTGAGCCAGCAGAAATTTCTTGATCGCGGCGGCGTGACAACCTAAAACGACCATGAAAACGTTTTCTGTTTCCGGAATCTTTTCACGTCCGAAGACAGGAAGACAAAAACAAGACCGAGGAGGAACGATTGACGGCGCACCCCGCCCTGCCAGCCCGCATCCCTGCATGTCCGTTCGCGGGATCGCCGCGAGTGTCGACGCATCGCGCCGGCGGCATCGTGGCGCGCCCATCGCCTTGGCCGACATCCGGCCGATGACCGGACCCCGCCGGCCGACCGCGCCGGGCCACGCTGAGAAAAAAAGGAGACCAGAATGACCAACAGGAAGAGCTTCACGCAGAAGGCGGCGATCGCGCTGGCCGCGGTCGGCGCGATCGCCGGCTTCGCCGCCACCGCCCAGGCCGCGCCGATCCGCGCCTGCCTCATCACCAAGACCGACTCCAACCCCTATTTCGTCACCATGCGCAAGGGCGCGCTGGCGGAAGCGAAGAAGCTCGGCGTCGATCTCAAGACCTATGCCGGCAAGTACGACGGCGACAACCAGTCCCAGGTCGCCGCCATCGAGAGCTGCATCGCCGATCATGCCAAGGGCATCCTGATCACCCCGTCCGACACCAAGGCGATCGTTCCCACCGTCGAGAAGGCGCGCAAGGCCGGGCTGCTGGTGATCGCGCTGGATACCGCGCTGAGCCCGACCAGCGCCGCCGACATGACCTTCGCCACCGACAATTTCGAGGCCGGCGAGCTGATCGGCCGCTGGGCCCGCAAGCATCTCGGCGCCAAGGCGAAGGACGCGAAGATCGCGATGCTCGACCTGTCGATCTCGCACCCCACCGTCGATGTCGAGCGCGACCACGGCTTCCTCGCCGGCTTCGGTGACAAGATCAAGAATCCGGAAACGTTCAACGTGCCCGACCCGCGCATCGTCGGCCATGTCGAGACCGGCGGATCGGAAGAGGGCGGCCAGAAGGGCATGGAAACGCTGCTCGCCCGCAACCCGAACATCAACCTCGTCTACGCCATCAACGAGCCGGCGGCCTTCGGCGCCTACCAGGCGCTGAAATCGGTCGGCAAGGCGGGCAAGGTCACCATCGTCGCGATCGATGGCAGCTGCACCGGCGTCGACGGCGTGAAGCAGGGCATCATCGCCGCCGACTCGCAGCAATATCCGCTGAAGATGGCGGCCCTCGGCGTCAAGGCGATCGTCACCTTCGCCAAGACGGGCAAGAAGCCGCAGGCCAGCGCCGGCAAGGATTTCTTCAACACCGGCACCAACCTGATCACCGCGCATCCGGTTCCCGGCGTTCCCTCGATCACGCCGGCGCAGGGCGCCAAACTCTGCTGGGGCAACTGAGCCCCTTGCGTGATCCCGGGCGGTGCATGGCGCCGCCCGCCCTCTTCGACTGCCGCGCCGGCGCTCCCGGCGCGGTCATGGAGCAGACGCCATGTCGAGCAACGAGCGCACCGAGATCACCTTCGAGGCGGCCATCGTGACCGCCGGATCGGAGGCGGTCGCCGAATTCAGCCACCGCAAGACGCCGCTGGAGCGGCTGCAGCAGCTGCTGCACGAAACCCCCTGGCTCGCGCCGCTCATCGTGCTGCTGGTCTCCCTGCTCGGCTTCGGCATCCTGGTCGGCCACCGGTTCTTCTCGGCCTATGCGCTGACGCTGATCCTCCAGCAGGTGACCATCACCGGCATCGTCGGTGTCGCCCAGGCGCTCGTCGTGCTCACCGCCGGGATCGATCTTTCGGTCGGCGCCATCATGGTGCTGTCCTCGGTGCTGATGGGCCAGTGTTCCTTCAGTTACGGCCTGCCCGCCGAGGTCTCGATTCTCTGTGGCTTCGCCTTCGGCGCCGCGGTCGGCTGGTGCAACGGCGTGCTGGTCGCCCGCATGAAGCTGCCGCCCTTCATCGTCACCCTCGGCATGTGGCAGATCGTGCTGGCGGCGAACTACCTCTATTCCGGCAACCAGACGATCGGCGCGGCGCAGATCTCGCTGAAGGCGCCGTTGCTGCAGTATCTCGGCAACACCTTCGTGATCGGCGGCGCCAACGGCGCCACCTTCACCTATGGCGTCGTGCTGATGATCGGCCTCGTCCTGCTCTTCGCCTATGTGCTGCGGCACACCGCCTGGGG
>JAJZFF010000602.1 GCA_021805485.1 Pseudomonadota bacterium | reverse complement strand
CGATGGCGATGTCTCGACGCCGGTGGCCAGCGCGCAGGCGCTGATGACGGCGCTGGTCGAGGCGGGGGCGCCGGATGTGCGCTTCGCCGTCATCGAGAATGCCGCGCATATTCCCACCGTCGAGAAGCCCGCCGAGGTCACCCGGGCGATGCTCGACTTCCTGGCCGCGCGCGGCGGCGGCGATGCGTACGAGGCCGGGCTCGGCGTGCGGCGGGCGGTACTCGGCCCCGCCCATGTCGCCCGTTCGCTGGAAGGGGCGACGGAGTTCGACCGCGATTTCCAGCGCTTCATCACCGAAACCGCCTGGGGCAAGGTTTGGACCCGGCCGGGCCTGCCGCGGGCGATCCGCTCGCTGCTGGTGCTGGCGATTACCGCGTCACTCGGGCGGGAGGAGGAGTTCAAGCTGCATCTGCGCGCGACCCGCAACACCGGGGCGACGCGCGAGGAAATCGCCGAGGCGCTGATGCAGGTCGCCGTCTATGCCGGCGTGCCGGCCGCGAATTCCGCCTTCCGCATGGCGAAGGCGATCTTCCGCGAGGAAGAGGGCGGCTGAAACGCTGTCCGATCCTGCCGGATCGGACAGCGCCTTGAGTCTCCGCCCCGCGGAAGGTCCGGCGGTCAGGCCCGGCTGAGCGCCGCCTTCATCCGGTCCGGGCGGAACGGCAGCTCGCGGAGCCGGATGCCCACCGCGTCGTAGACGGCGTTGCTGATCACCGCCGCGGTCGGGCAGGTGGCGGGTTCGCCTGCCCCGTGCATCGGGTATTTCGGATCGTTGTTGACGATCACGACCTCGATGCTGTCCGGCACCTCGCTGAAGCGCAGGATCGGGTAGCCCACCCAGTCGCGGCTGGTCACATGCGAGCGGTCGAACGTGACCTCCTCGTGCAGCGTGCGGCTGATCGACTGGATCACGTTGCCCTCGACCTGATTGCGGATACCGTCGGGGTTCACCACCAGCCCGCAATCATGCGCGACGACGACGCGCTCGACCCGGATCGTCCCGGTCCGCGGATCGACCGTGACATCGGCGATGGTCGCGACCCGGCTGTCGTCGCGGTTCACCCAGGCGATGCCGCGCCCGGTGACGGGCTTGCCGCCCTGTGGCGATTTGCCGCGCGCGGGGCGGGGCTTCCAGCCATATTGCTTCGCAGCCGCCTTCAGCACGTCGATCGCGCGCGGATCCTTGAGGTGCTTGAGGCGCAACTCCAGCGGGTCCTGACCGGTGGCGGCGGCGAGTTCGTCGATGAAGGATTCCATCGCGAAGGTCGTCTCATACTGCGCGGGCGAGCGGAGCCAGGCAGTGCGCAGCGCGACCTTGCCATCGCCGTGCGAGGAGACCTCGGCGTTCTCGAACTGATAGGCATAGGTGATCGCCGGCAGGCCGTGGCCGACCGCGCCGACGAGATCCGGGCGGCCGATCAGTTCGGCGGCGATCAGCGTGGTATCGAGGAAGGTCGGGATCCACATCCGGTGACGCCAGGCGGTGACGTTGCCCTTGGCGTCGATCGCCGCTTCGAGGTCCTGGGCGATCGGCGGGCCCTTGGGTTCCCAGCCGTGCTCGTCCCAGCGCATCCACTGCACGCGGACCGGCCGGCCCACCGCCTGCGACATCAGCGCCGCGTCGGCTACCGCGTGTTCGAGCCCGTTGCGGCCATAGGCCCCGGCAGCCTCGAACCAGCGCAGCTCGATCTGGTCGGGCTTCATGCCGAGCAGCTTCGCCATGTCGCGTCGCGCCTCGTGCGGCATCTGCGTGCCGGACCAGAAGATCGCCCGTTCCTTGCTCACATCGGCCACCGCGCAGGAGGGGCCGATCGAGCCATGCATCTGGAACGGCGTCTGGTAGGTCGCCTTCAGCGTTTTCGCGGCGGTTGCCATCGCGTTGTCGACCGAGCCGCGGTTGGCGACCATTGTGGTTTTGCCGGGGGCGTCGCGCACCACGTCCCAGATCTGGTCCATCGCCGGCAGGCCGTCCCATTTGGACCATTTCGCCGGATAGGCGTCGGGACCCTTCGGATGCAGCACCGAGCCGAGCTTTGCCGCGGCCTGGATGGCGCCCCATTCGGTCTCGCACACGACGCCGAGGAAATTGTCGCGCCGGACCAGCTGCACGAAGCCGGGAATGTCCTTCACCGCCGAGACGTCGACGCTCTCCAGCTTCGCGTGCACGCCATAGGGCCGGACCACGCGGCCATGCAGCATGCCCGGCACGCGCACATCCTGGATATAGGTGAAGTCGGCGAGGATCTTGCCCGGAATGTCCTTGCGCGGAACCGACCGGCCGACGACCGTGTAGTCCGCCGGGTTCTTGGGCTTCGCCTGCGGTGCCACCTTCATGCCGAACGAGGTGCCGCTGGCGCCGATCTTCATGTCGAGCCGCTTGCCGGCGACGAGCTTGCCGTAGGTGATCGTCTTGCCGGGCGTGCCCTTCACCGACACCACGCCGTCCTTCACCGTCAGCGCGTCGGCCTTCGTGCCGAAATGCCGGGCGGCGAGGTCGAGCAACGCGGCGCGGCCGGCGGCGGCGGCCTGGCGGATCTGCGGGCCGGCATAGCGGATGGTGCGGCTGCCGTAGCTGGGGCCCTGATCGACCGTTTCCGCCGTGTTGCCCATCACCACGCCGAGCCGATCGACCGGAAAGTCGAGTTCCTCGGCCGCGATCTGGGCGAGGGCGGTCTTGGTGCCGGTGCCGACATCGACCTTGCCGGTGAACAATGTTGCCGTGTTGTCCGGGTGCACGGCGAGCCAGGCGTAGAGACGGCCTGCCGGCGGCGGAGCATGGACAGTGCCGATCTTCTGCGGCGCCTCGGCGGCCTCGGCGCGGCCGAACAGGCTGAAGGCGATGAAAAGCCCGCCGCTGCCCTGCAGGAAGCCGCGCCGTCCGACTCCGTTGATGGCGTTCATGGCGTGCCTCCCTGGGCGGCATGGCCCGTGGTAACGCGCTCGACCGCGCGCAGGATGCGCATGTGCGTGCCGCAGCGGCAGAGATTGCCTTCCAGCGCGGTCTTGATCTCGTCGCGCGTGGCGTGCGGCTTGCGCTCGATCAGCGCCTGCGCGGTCATGATCATGCCGTTGATGCAGTAGCCGCATTGCGCGGCCTGTTCGTCGATGAAGGCCTGCTGCAGCTTGTTCGGCTTGCCGTCGGTGGACAGCCCTTCGAGCGTCGTGATCTTCTGGCCAACGGCCGCCTGCAGCGGTGTTACGCAGGAATGCACGGCGTTGCCGTTCAGGATCACGGTGCAGGCGCCGCATTCCGAAAGTCCGCAGCCGAATTTGGGGCCGTGCAGGCCGAGATTGTCGCGCAATGCGTAGAGCAGCATGCTGTCGGGCTCCGCCTCGACCATTATGCACCTGCCCGTTGACGTGGAGTTCCAGCTTACTGGTCATGACCCCCTCCTTGTTGACCGGTGCGGCGCCGGATGAGGTTTGGCGCCGCATATCGGACCCTCATTTATGAATTGTATCATCTTGTTTCACCGGCAGGTGCCGGGGTCTGCCGAAAAAAGTCAGGACGGGTGCCCGATTATCGGCGCCGCAGCCTGGCGGGGCGCGGTTTCGGCCTCCGCCGGAGGGCCCGCGGCGCGGTCGATCGCACCTGCGGCGATCAGTGGCGCGGCGTCGATCCCGCTGGCGTCGAGCAGCGAGCCCACGCGTTCGAGCGCGGCGAGGATCATTGCCTGTTCCCAGAGCGGTAGACCCTCGAAACGGTCGCGGAAGCGCTCCTGCAACAGGTCCGGCGCGCGGCCGAGGGCGGCGCGGCCCGCATCCGTCGCCGCCAGGATCACCTGGCGCTTGTCGCGCTCGCCGCGGCGGCGGGTAATCAGCCCGGCGGCGACGAGACGGTCGGCGATATTGGTGATGGTCGCCTGGCCAAATTGCAGCGCCGCGGCGATGGCGCCCGGCGTGGCATCGCCCCTGCGGTCGATTTCCTGCAGCACGAGGAATTGCGAGGTGGTCAGCCCCGTCGCCGCATAGAGGCGGTGGCTGCCCTGGTCGGTGGCCCGCAGGATGCGGCGGATAGCCCGCAGGGTCGCGTTGGTGAGAACTTCGTCCATGACCCGCATGGAGCCTCAGAACGGTGCCGTTTGCAACGGGATTATATTTCAATAATCGAAGGACATTCCAGGGGTGTGGCATCACTTTGGGCAAAAGCCTTCACAAAAAACTTGAAAATATCGAAAGATTTCGTATCTATGGTCTCGCAGAGTCGCCCAAAGCGGCACGATACGACAGAATACTGCTTCGGAGGTTAAAATAATTTCGGCCCATATCGACAATTTGGCGGCACCGTGCGGCAGCGCGGTGGCGTTGCGTCGGCCGACCGCGGCCGATGGCCCGGCGGTGACCGCGCTGATCGCGGACTGTCCGCCGCTCGATGCCAATTCGGCCTATTGCAACCTGCTGCAGTGTACGGATTTCGCCGAGACATGCGTCCTCGCCGAGCGCGAGGGCGAGGTGGTCGGCTGGATTTCCGGCTATTGCCCGCCGTCCGACCCATCGCGCATTTTCGTCTGGCAGGTCGCCGTTTCGCCTGCGGCGCGGGGCATCGGCCTTGGCGGGCAGATGCTCGACGCGCTGCTCGACCGACCGGCCGTCGCCGGCGTGCGCACCCTGACCACCACCATTACCGAGGCGAACACCGCGTCGTGGCGGTTGTTCGAAAGCCTTGCCCGCCGGCGCGGCGCCTCGTTCGCCCGGGCGATGCGCTTCGATCGCGCCACCCATTTCGCCGGCCTGCACGACACCGAGTTCGAGGTGACGATCGGCCTTCCCCGGCCCGTCACCGAACCAGCACGAAAGGACATCTCATGACCGATCTGCCGCGCCCCTCCCGGCGCAAGCCGGATACCGCGATCTACGAGCGCATGGAGTCCCGGGTGCGGAGCTACTGCACCGCGATCCCGCGCCAGTTCACGCGGGCCGAAGGCGCCTGGCTGCATGACGACCAGGGCGGAAAATATCTCGACTTCCTCGCCGGCTGCTCGTCGCTGAATTACGGCCACAACCATCCGGTGCTGAAACAGGCGCTGATCGACTACATCGCCCGTGACGGTATCGCTCATGGGCTCGACTTCCATACCGACGCCAAGGCCGAGTTCCTCGATGCGCTGGAAACCGTCATCCTGAAGCCGCGCGGCATGGACTATCGCGCCATGTTCGTCGGCCCGACCGGGACCAACGCGGTCGAGGCCGCGCTCAAGCTCGCCCGCAAGGTGACCGGCCGGCAGACCGTGATCGCCTTCACCAACGGCTTCCACGGCATGACACTCGGCGCGCTCGCCTGCACCGGCAACGAGGGCAAGCGCGGCGGCGCCGGCGTGCCGCTCGCCCATGTCAGCCACGAACCCTATGACGGGTATTACGGTCCGGAGATCGACACCGCCGACCTGCTGGAGCAGCGCCTTGCCGACGGCTCCTCCGGCCTCGATGCGCCGGCGGCGTTCCTCGTCGAGACGGTGCAGGGCGAGGGCGGGCTGAACGCAGCCTCGGCCGGATGGATGCGCAAGATCGCCGCCCTCGCAAAGCGCCACGGCGCGCTGCTGATCGTGGACGACATCCAGGCCGGCTGTGGCCGCACCGGGCGCTTTTTCAGCTTCGAGGAAATGGGCATCCGCCCCGACATCATCACCCTCGCGAAATCGCTCTCGGGCATCGGGTCGCCCTTCGCGCTCACCCTGTTCCGCCCGGAGCTCGACCAGTGGAAGCCCGGCGAGCACAACGGAACGTTCCGCGGCAACAACCACGCTTTCGTCACCGCGGCCGCGGCGATCCGCCATTTCTGGAGCGACGGCGCCTTTGCCGCCGACATCACGAGGCGCGGCGACCTGCTCGGCCGCCGGCTCGAGGCGATCGCGGCGCGACACGGGATGAGCACGCGCGGCCGCGGCATGATGCGGGGCATCGATGTCGGCTCCGGCGAGATGGCCGACCGCATCACCGGCATCGCCTTCCGCGAGGGGCTGGTGATCGAGACCAGCGGCGCCGATGGCGAGATCGTCAAGGTGCTGGCGCCGCTGACAATCGAAGACGACCTGCTGGAGGTCGGGCTCGACATTCTCGAACGCGCCATGAACGAGGCCTCCGCGCCCACCTACAGCGTCGCTGCTGAATGACGGGCCGCGACAGCAAGCAAGGAGCAGAACCATGATCATCCGGAATCTGAAGGAGGCGCAGGCCTCCGAGCGAAAGGTCGTTACCGATGGCTGGGACAGCGTGCGCATGCTGCTGCGCGACGACGGCATGGGCTTCTCGTTCCACATCACCACGATGTACGCGGGCAAGGAACTGCAGATGCACTACAAGCATCATTACGAAGCCGTCTTCGTGCTGAGCGGCGAGGGCACGATCGAGGATCTCGACGCCGGCGAGACGCACGAGCTGAAGCCGGGCGTGCTCTACGTACTCAACAAGCACGACCGTCACGTGGTCCGCCCGAAGACCGATATCGTCACCGCCTGTGTGTTCAACCCGCCGGTCACCGGGCAGGAAGTGCATGACGCCTCCGGCGCCTATCCGCCCGCCCCGGTCGGCGAGGCGGCCTGAGGTCCCGGTCCGCAACGAACGAAACGTGGGAGAACTGACCATGGACGATCTCTACCCGTCGCGCCGCGAACCCACCCCCTCGCTGCTGCCGCGCCATGATCCGGTGGTGCATGGGCGCTGGGCGCCCGGCGCGCCGCTGAGCGACGAGCAGACGCGGTTCTACGACACCAACGGCTATCTCGTGCTGGAGAACGTGTTCGACCCGGCCGAGCTTGCGCTGCTGCAGTCCGAGTCGATGGATCTGCTGGCCAACCCCGCCGGGCTCGACCGCGAGACCATCATCACCGAGCGCGGCAGCGACGAGGTGCGCTCGATCTTCGCGATCCACGCGCAGAACGAACTGCTCGGCCGGCTCGCCGCGGATTCGCGAATTGCCGGGGTGGCGCGCTTCCTGCTGGACGACGACGTCTACATCCATCAGTCCCGGCTCAACTACAAGCCGGGCTTCGATGGCAAGGAGTTCTACTGGCACTCCGATTTCGAGACCTGGCATGTCGAGGATGGCATGCCGCGGATGCGCGCCCTGTCGATGTCGATCCTGCTGGCCGAGAACACAGCGAATAACGGCCCGCTGATGGTCATCCCCGGCTCGCACCGCAAATATCTCACCTGCGTCGGCGAGACACCGGAGAACCATTACCGCTCCTCGCTCAAGAAGCAGGAATATGGCGTGCCGGACCGCGAGATGCTGACGGCGCTCGCCAGCGATCACGGCATCGTCGCGCCGACCGGCAAGGCCGGCACGGTGGTGCTGTTCGACTGCAACACGATGCACGGCTCGAACGGCAACATCACGCCCTTCCCGCGCTCCAACGCGTTCTTCGTGTTCAATGCGAAGGCGAACAGCCTGGTCGAGCCGTTCGGCCCGAAGACGCGGCGGCCGGCGTTCATCGCCGACCGCGATTTCACGACCGTCGACATCGTGAAGGGCCCGCTGGTGCGGCGCGAGCGCGCGGCATGAGCGTTGCCCCGAGTGTCGAGAAGATCGGCGGCACGTCGATCGCGGCGACGGACGCGGTGGTTGACAATGTGCTGATCGCCGGCCGCGCCGGCCGCGATCTCTACCAGCGGATCTTCGTGGTCTCGGCCTATGGCGGGATCACCGATCTGCTGCTGGAGCCGAAGAAGAAGACCGATGCGGCGAAGCCCCCAGGTCTCTATGCGAGCTTCGCCGCCGATGGCGAGAAGGGCGACTGGCGCGACGCGCTCGATGCGGTCGCCGCCGCGATGCGCGTCCGCAACGAGGAGGTGTTCGGCACGACGGCGGAGCGCGCCGTCGCCGACGCGTTCGTCGACGCCCGGATCGGCGAGACCCGCGCCTGCCTCGACGATCTCGACAGCCTGCGCGGCCACGGCCATTTCCGGCTCGACGAGCCGCTCGCCACCCTGCGCGAGCTGCTCGCCGGGCTCGGCGAGGCGCATAGCGCGCACAATACCGCCCTGCTGCTGCGCGCCCGCGGTGTCAATGCGGCCTTCGTCGACCTGACCGGCTGGCAGGACGGACGCAATTTCGACATCGAGGAGCGGATTCGCACCGGGCTCGACGGGATTGATCTCGCGACGAGCCTGCCGATCGTCACCGGCTATGCGAAATGCGCGGATGGCATGGTCCGCAAATACGACCGCGGCTATACGGAGATGACCTTTGCCCGGCTCGCCGTGCTCACCGGCGCACGCGAGGCGATCATCCACAAGGAGTTCCATCTCTCCAGCGCCGATCCGAAGGTCGTCGGCGTCGGCAAGGCGCGCAAGATCGGCCGCACGAATTACGACGTGGCGGACCAGCTCGCCAATCTCGGGGTCGAGGTGATCCATCCGGGCGCGGCGCGCGGCCTGCGCCAGGCGGGCATCCCGCTGCGGGTGCGCAACACCTTCGACCGGCACGACGAGGGCACGCTGATCTGCGCCGACTACGTCTCCGCCGCGCCGCGGATCGAGATCGTCACCGGCATCCGCGAGGTTCGCGCGCTGCAGTTCTTCGAGCAGGACATGGTCGGCAAGAAGGGATACGATGCCGCCATTCTGGACACGCTGACGAAGCACCGCGCCCGCATCGTCAGCAAGTCGTCGAACGCGAACACGATCACCCATTACCTTGCGGCCGGCGGGCCGACGGTGCGCCGGGTCATCGCCGATCTTGAAGCCCGGTTCCCGAACGCCGAGGTCACGGCGGAGCGGCTGGCCATGGTGGCGCTGATCGGCAGTGACCTTAGCGAGGATGGCTGCGTTGGCCGCGCGCTGGGCGCGCTCGGCACGGCGGGGATCGGCGTGAAGGCGATGCAGCACCAGATGCGCAATGTCGATATCCAGTTCATCCTCGAAGCCGACCGCTTCGACGATGCCGTTCGCGCCCTGCATGCCGCCCTCGTTGAACGCAAAGCGGATGAGGACGGCAAGCGCCGCAAGCTGCGCGAAGCGGCCTGATCGCGTACCCGTGCGAAGCTGACACGCACCGGCGGCATTGACCGCAGCCGGTCCACCGCCTAGGCGGTGGCCGTCTCCGGGACGGATCGTCCGTCGCCGTCGCGTGTCTCCGTTGCCTCGCGGCAGGAAGGGGTTCTGATGGTCACCTCGCTGCTTTCGGTCCGCAGCCTGCTTCTTGCCATCTTCATCCTGATGGCCGGGAGCGGCTTTCTCTCGACATTGATGAGCTTGCGGCTTGAGGCGGCGGGGACGACCCAGTTGCTGATCGGCCTGATCGGCACCGCCTATTTCGCCGGTTTGACGCTCGGCGCGTTGCGCGCGGGGCGGATCATCGAGCGGGTCGGCCATATCCGCGCCTTTACCGCCTTTGTCTCGCTGTTTTCCGCCAGCACCCTCGCCTGCACGATCTGGCAGGAATTCGGCTTCTGGGCGGTGCTGCGCTTCATCGAGGGCCTGTCGCTTGCCGGCGTGTTCATCTGCGTCGAAAGCTGGCTGAACGAGCGGGCGACGCCGCAGACCCGCGGCGCCATTCTCGCCTTCTACATGGTGGCCCTCTATGCCGGGCAGGGGGCGGGACAGTTCCTGCTCGATCTGGGCAACCGTTCGCCCGCGCTGCCGTTCATCGCCGCTTCGATCCTGCTCTCGCTCGCGGTGATCCCGATCGCGCTGACGCGGATTCCGGGCCCGGCGCCCGGCGTTTCGACGCCTCTGTCCTTCGTCAGGCTGTACCGGATCTCGCCGCTCGGCATCATCGGCGCGGCGGTGACAGGTGTGATGCTCGGCGGCTTCTACGCGCTCGGCGCGATCTACGCGCACGGACTTGGCATGGGAAGATCGCAAACCGCGCTGTTCATGAGCCTCGTCATCCTGGGCGGGGTGGTGCTGCAAATCCCGATCGGGCGGCTTTCAGACCGGTTCGACCGGCGCAAGGTCATCATCGGCACGTTCGCCGGCACCGGAGTGGTCAGCCTGCTGCTCGGCGTCATCGCCTGGCCATTGAGCCTCGTGGATGCGCTGGGCCTGTTGTTCGGCGGCCTCGTCTTCACCCTTTATCCGCTGTGCGTGGCCCATACCAACGACTTTCTGGAGCCCGAACAGCGCGTGGGTGCCAGTGGCGGCCTCGTGCTGGTCTATTCGATCGGCGCGGCGATCGGCCCAATTATCGCCGCGGTGGTGATGGCGCGAACCGATCCAAGCGGGCTGTTCGGCTTCATTGCGCTTGCCGCGGTTGCGGCGGTGGGCTTCGGGGTCTGGCGCCAGCGGGTGCGCGAGCCGGTGCCCAACGCGCAGCAGCAGCCCTACCAGATCCTGCCGCGCACTACGCCCGTCGTCGCCACACTCGATCCGAACGCGGCCGAAGAGGGCTGAAAGGCCGGCGGCCTACCGAAAACGCGCGACCAGAGCAGTAGCCTCGCCCAGCACGCCGGCGAGGGCGGCGCGCTGTGCGGCGACCATGTCGGCCGGGGTGGCGCCGGTGAGCGGCGCTGTCGCGGTGAGGCGCTTCTGCGCGAGCGGCCGTTCGCCGATGCCGACCGGCTTTGCGACCACCAGGGTCAGCGCCGCCCGCGCGACCCCTTGCGCCGGTACGGCCAGCAGCGTGTCGAGCGTGCCGCCGACCGTCAACTCCGCCGTCACCGATGATCCATCCCCCACCACGGCGGCGAAATCGCCGGATGCCTGCAGCCAGGCGATCAACGCGGCAGTGGCCGCATCCGCCGGCGCCGTGGCCCAGCGGTTGTAGTAACCGCGATGGATGCTGCCATCGGCTTCGAGCGTGATCAGCCCTCGATCGGTCAGCGCCGGGCCGGCATCGAGCCCATGCACCTTTACCACCCGGCGTGAGGGGCGGGACGCGGCGTGGAGATCCGGCGCCGGGGCGAGCGGCCAGTCGGTGCGCGGGCGGTAGGGCTGTTCCGACAGCACCGTGCCGCAGCCGGCAAGCGCCAGCGGCGCGGTGAGGGCGAGGCGGCGGGTGATCGGCGTCATGGCGTGTCTTTCGGAGGTTCCCGGCCGCGCAGCACGGCGGCGGGATTGCGTTTCAGCGTGTCGGACAGTTCCTCGAGATTGGCGGAGGCCTGTTTGAGCGATTGCAGGATCGGCAGCATCTGCCGCTCGACGGTCGCCGTCGCCTCGTTGGCGTGGCGGATCGTCGCCTCCGACTGGGCGACCAGCGCCGGCATCGCCGCGCTTGCCTTTGCGAGCGCCGCGCTGGTGGTTTCGAGCTGTTGCAGGATCTCGCGGGTCTGCGTTCCGTCCGCCAGGGTTCGCATCGAGCGGGTTGTGGCCGGCAGGTCGGCCTGCCTCACCTGGTGCTTCAACTCGACCAGCAGCCCGTTGACATTGGTCAGCGCCTCGTGAGCGCCACCGGTGGTCAATTCGCGGTTCACGGTGTCGATCATCGAGGTCAGCGTGTCGATGGTCCGGCCGAGCTTTACGTGCCGCATGTTGTTGAGAAAGCCCTGAACGGCGTCCTGCACCTCGGTCAGCGTGCTTGGCACCGAGGGGATGACGAGATGATGCGGCATCCAGGGCACGGACTGCGGTGGGTTGTTCTGCGGGTTGACGAAGCTGAGTTCTAGATAGGCGAGGCCGGTGATGCCCTGCGGCGCGACCTGCACGCGCAGCCCATGCTGTATCGCTTCGATGATGTCGGCATCGCGCCCGAGCTTGCGCGGGTCGATCCGGTACTGGACCACGACCTGGTGATAGACTTTCTCGTTCAGGTTCTTCGGATCGGGCGGCGGATAGTCCGCCGCGACGAGGCCGATCTCGCTCACCTTGCCGATCGTCACCCCGCGGAACTTCACCGCCGAGCCGACATCGAGCCCCTGCACCGATTCGCGGAAATAGGATTCGTAGA
>JAJZFF010000016.1 GCA_021805485.1 Pseudomonadota bacterium | reverse complement strand
CGGCAACTCGTGGCCGTTCACGGAGAGAAAGTATGCAGATCGTCCGCAATGTTCCGGATCTCCGCGCCGCCCGCGCGGCGCTGACGGATGGTGGCCGCGCCCGCCTCGCCCTGGTGCCGACCATGGGCGCGCTGCATGAGGGCCATCTCTCGCTCGTTCGTGCGGCGCGCGAGGCCGGCCACGTCGTCGCCGCGTCGATTTTCGTCAACCCCACGCAGTTCGGCCCGAACGAGGACTTCACCCGCTACCCGCGCGACCCCGAGCGTGACTGCGCCTTGCTCGCCGAAGCCGGGTGCGCGCTGGCCTGGCTGCCCGGCGTCTCCACGATGTATCCTCCGGGCGATGCCACGTCGGTCGAGGTTGCCGGGCTTTCCGTCGTGCTTGAGGGCGCGATCCGTCCCGGCCACTACCGCGGCGTCGCGACGGTGGTGGTCAAGCTCCTCGGTCAGGTCCGGCCGGATGCCGCCTATTTCGGCGAGAAGGACTGGCAACAGGTGCAGGTGATCCGCCGACTTGCGACCGACCTGTTCCTGCCGGTCGAGATCGTCGTCGGTCCCACCTTGCGCGAGGTCGATGGTCTCGCGATGTCGTCGCGCAACCGCTATCTCGACCCCGTCGACCGCGCCCGTGCTCCGCTTCTCCACGAGGTGCTCTGCCGCGTGCGAGGCGGGTTGCGTGATGGCGAACCGGCGGCGGCGGCGCTGGCCGCCGGCCGGCAAGCGCTCGCACAGGGCGGCTTCATCGTCGACTATCTCGAACTGGTTGACGCCGTGACCCTTGCGCCGCTGACCGCTCCAGATGAAGACGCCCGTCTTCTCGTCGCCGCCCGGCTCGGCACGACCCGCCTGCTCGACACGGTCGCGGTCTGAAAAATCGAGACAAAGCAGGATAATGGTCGCATTTATGTTGCATCGTTAAGCTATATTTTACCTCGACGCGTCATCATCACGGGCAGGTATTCAGCCGTGATGGAGCAAAGGCGTTTGAGTTTACCCCAGTCTCCGGACCTTCAGCCGTCCTCTGGCACGATGCCGATGCAGTCGCGCCGCCCTGTTGCCGGGCGGACGGAGTCGGAGCGTCGGGAACGCGCCTCGCTTCGCCGCCTCGAGGCAGGTGAGCAGCGCAAGCGCGCCGCCCGCCTCGCCGAGGCTCTACGCAATGACAGCTTTGTTCTGCGCTACCTGCCGCGGCTCGACCTCGCGGCCCCGGGCGATGGATTCGTCTCGGCGGAACTGTGGCTCGGCCTGCCGAATCGCCGCCGCGGGCTGATGCCCGTAGCGCCGCTCCTCCGCGGGATCGACCGCGCGCCACTCCGCCACGAGATGTTGTGCCACACGCTGCGCATCGCGGCGGAAGAACTGGCCGGTGGTCCGCCGCGCTGGCAGATTTCGGTGCCGATGTCCGGGCATGCGCTGGCGGACGGCCTGATCGGCGAGGTCGCCCAGCAGACACTGGATCCATTGGGTATCGAGCCGCACCGGATCGATATCCTGATCGACGAGGCCGAACTCGTCATTGGCGGTGACCTGCTCCAACAGCAGATCGCCAGCCTGCGCGATGCCGGAATCGGCGTCACGCTCGAAGGATTTGGCAACGCGTTCGGCAGCCTCGCGCTGCTCTCCCGGCTCCCGTTCACTGGCCTCAAGCTCGACCGCAGGATGGCGCATGCGCTCGTGAACGATCCGAGCGGACCCGACGTGGTGCTGATCCGCGCTGCCATCGACATTGCCCGGCGTTATGACGTCATCGTGTCGATCGACGGGATCGAGACCGAGACTGAATTGCAGAAGGCTCGCGAACTCGGCATCGGCCAGGCTCAGGGACCGTGGATCGGCCCGGCACTACCGGCGGATGTGATGCGCGCTCGGCTGCGGCTGGACGGCTGACCCCGCGACCGGCGCTTGCCCGAGGCTTCGATCCGGGTCAGAGAATGCGGCATGACCACCTCTCCGCATTCCGCCCGGCCTTCGCCGCCTGCCGGTCCTGACGAAGCCGGCCGCGCCATCCGCGCCACCCTTGCGGACCGGCGTCCCGGCGCCTCGATCTGTCCGACCGAAGCCGCCCGCCGCATCGCCGCGCAGCGCGGCGAAACCGCGCCGGATGCCTGGCGTCGCCATCTTGCCGCGATCCGTCGTGCCGCGGGGGATCTTGCGCGCGAGGGGGAGATCGTCATCTTGCGAAAAGGAAGGGTAATCGACCCCGACGCAATGCGCGGCGTGATCCGTCTGCGCCTACCCGGCGGCCACGCCGAAACAACGGAGGAAACGTGATGGCCGTAGGCATGCTGCCACTGCTGTTGAGCCTGATCTTCCCTGCCTGTGGCAAGACAGGCGCCGCGGGTGTCCCCCCGCCCGGTTTCGTCGATTTCGCGCATCTGGCCCTGCCGTCCTCGCCCAACAAGGCGCTTGCAGCCCCCGCCGGATTCACCCCGAAACCCGCGTTCGACACGCCGCGTTATCCCCTGCCGCCGGCGGCTCTTTACGCATTGGTGGCCCGCGTCGCAGGTGCTGAACCACGCACCTACGCGCTCGACGCTTTCCCCGACCGGCTGCAGCAGGCCTGGGTCGCCCGCACTCCGGCGGCCAATTTCCCCGATGTGGTGATCGCCCAGATCCGCCCTGACCCGGCTGGCGGCAGTGACCTTATCCTGTATTCCCGCTCGATCTATGGCTATTCGGATTTCGGTGCCAACGCGTCGCGGCTCCAGCACTGGCTCTCGGCGATCGGCCGGGCCGCGGAGGCCCATCCATGAAATTCCTTCGCGCGGTCGGTGCCGCGCTCGCCGATGCCTGGCGCCTTGCAAAGCCCTATTTCAGCTCGGAGGAACGTTGGGCGGCGTTGGCCCTGCTCGGCACCATCATCGCGCTCAACCTGATCTCGGTCTATCTCAACGTCCTGTTCTCCTACTGGTACAAGATCTTTTACAACGCGCTGCAGGCGAAGGACGCCGCGGGTTTCTGGCAGTCGATCTTCACCTACAAGATGATCAAGGGCTATCCCTGGTTCGTCCCCGGCTTCACCGAGATCGCGACCTTCAACATCCTGGTCGGCGTCTACGCCTTCTACCTCCAGCAGATGCTGGAGATCCGCTGGCGCCGCTGGATCACCGAGAATTTCGTCACCGACTGGCTGGGCAACCGCGCGCATTACCAGCTCAGCCTCAAGGCCGAGGCCGGCAGCCCGCTCGACAACCCCGACCAGCGCATCGCCGATGACCTGCGCAGCTTCGTCTCGAACAATCTCTCGCTGGGCATCAGCTTCATCTCGAACATCGTGAACCTGTTCAGCTTCATCTTCGTGCTCTGGTTCCTGGTGCCACCGCTGCATCTCTTTGGCCTGGTCATCCCCGGCTACCTTGTGTGGATCGCGATCATCTACTCGCTGATCGGCACCTATCTGACCCACGTGATCGGCTGGAAACTGATCCCGCTGAGTTTCCAGCAGCAGCAGGTCGACGCCGATTTCCGCTTCAATCTCATCCGCGTGCGCGAGAACACCGAACAGATCGCGCTTTATGGCGGCGAGGCCGAGGAAGGAGTCGGCCTGAAGCAGCGCTTCCATGCGATCTACCTGAACTGGTGGAAGATCATGAAGCGCACAAAGGCGCTGAACTTCTTCACCATCGGGTTCAGCCAGGTGGCGATCATCTTCCCGATCCTGATCGCTGCGCCAGGCTATTTCTCCGGCCTGTTCACCCTTGGCTTGCTGCTGCAAATCAACAACATCTTCGGCAACGTGCAGGGTTCATTCTCCTGGTTCGTGTCTGCCTATCCGCAGTTGGTCGGCTGGCGCGCCACCGTGCAGCGTCTCGATGGGTTCGAGCGCGCGGTGAAACAGGCACACGCGCACCGGCCCGACCACGTCACCGCGGCGGCCGATGCCGCGTTGCACGCCGAGGACCTTACCGTCTCCCTGCCCGACGGGCGCGATCTGTTCGCCGGAGCCAACCTCTCGATCGAGCGTGGCGAACCGGTCGTCATCACCGGCCCCTCCGGCACCGGCAAGTCGACCCTGTTCCGCGCGCTCGCCGGCATCTGGCCGTTCGGCCGCGGGCGCGTTGCCCGGCCGGCCGGCACGGCGATGTTCCTTCCCCAGAAACCCTATTTTCCGCTCGGCTCGCTCAAGCGCGCCGTCGCCTATCCGCAGCAGGAATACGACGTGGATGATGCGGCGGTAAGCGCCGCGCTCGATGATGTCGGTCTCGGCGGTCTCGGCCTGCGCCTTGAACATGTGGACAACTGGTCCCTCCGCCTGTCCGGCGGCGAGCAGCAGCGCCTCGCTCTCGCGCGCGTGTTGGTCGCGAAGCCGGACTGGCTGTTCCTTGACGAGGCGCTATCCGCGCTCGACGAGGAGGCCGCAGCCAGCCTTTTTGCCATGCTGCGTGCCCGCCTGCCGACGATGCAGATCGTCTCGATCGCACATCATGAAAGCGTCATTCGCCTGCATCCGCGGCGGCTGCGGGTCAGGCAAGGCGAGGGCGGCCATGCCCGTGTTGACGAAGTCGAAACCGCCTGATCACGGAGCGACCGCATGAATGAGCGAATGCCATCCCCGCGGCCCATGGCCTTGTTCGGCCATCGCGGCGCCCGCGGTCTGTTGCCGGAGAATACACTCGAGGGCTTCGCGAGCATCGCCGCGCTCGACCTGACCGGCGCGGAATTCGATGTCGGCCTTACCGCCGATGGTGTCGCGGTCGTACATCACGATCCTCGCCTCAATCCCGACGTCGCGCGCGATGCCGATGGTGCCTGGCTCGCGCCGGATGCCGCCCCCCTCCTGCGCGAGCGCACCCTCGCCGATCTCGGCAATTTCGATGTCGGCCGCCTGCGGCCGGGATCGGACTACGCGGCGCGCTACCCGGAGCAGAAGCCTGTCGAAGGCGCGCGAATTCCCACCCTCGATGCCGTTATCGCATCCCTGTCCGGGCGCGACATGCTGATCGAGGTGAAGACCTTCCCCGATCGCCCGGAACTCACCGCCCCGCCCGAGCAAATGGCCGAGGCGGTGATCGCATGCCTCCGCCGACACGGCGCACTCGACCGCACGGTGCTCTTCGCCTTTGACTGGCGGGTGCTGCGCGCGGCAGCAGCAGCGGCGCCGACGCTGCGCCGCTGCTGCCTGACCGAGCCGGAGACGATCAGCGCCGGTTCGCTCTGGCTCGATGGGTGCGATCTAGGCGCATTTGGCGGCAATCTCCCGCGTGCTGTGGCGGCCACGGGTGCTGTGTGCTGGGCGCCTTTTCACGCCATGCTCAAGGAGAACGAAATCCGCGAGGCTCATGCGCTCGGTCTCACCGTGCTGCCCTGGACGGTCAATACGCCGGAGGCGTTTGACCGGATGATCCAATTGGGCGTGGATGGCATGATTTCCGACCGGCCCGATCTCGCGCGTGCCGCTATTGGGCGCGCTGGCTTGAAAGTCGCTGCTGCCGGTTTCGTCGGTACCATAGGACGCTGAATCCCAGAAATTCGCGCGTCGCGCGGCGTGGAACAGGAACTGGCGCAGCGCGGGTGCCCGCCAGCCTTCCTCGTCGAGCAGAATGTCGACCGGCGCGAACAATTCATGTGCATGAGCGATATTACAAGCCGCGAACTCGCGGAAATGCTTGGTCTTTAGCGCGTAGAGCACGCGCATGTCGCGCACCGGCAAGGCGATTGCGATCTCGGGGGCGGTGTCAAACAGGCCGGCGCGCTCCCACCGCGATGTCGCGTCCCGCTCATCCACCGGCCGGCGGAGCCACACGGCCGGGCAGGAGACCAGCAGCGAATGGAGGCTCGGCGTGTAGCGGGACCGCTTGTCGAGCAGGTTCTGCAGGCTACCGCACACCTCGACGGCGAAAATGTCCACATAAGGATCGGCGCTGGTTCCGCCGAACCAGAGCCAGAGTCCGTCCGGGAAGGTCCGCATGCGTGAGGCGCCGGGAATTTTCAGGGAAGGGGCGTCGTTTTCCATCGCTGGTCCCGGCCGGGCCTTGAGCCACACGCCGCGGCCGCGCGGATCCGCGTGTTCAAGACCGGGAGGCGTCTGTGGCCAGGCCCGGATCCGTTCGCGCACGAAAGCATCCATCGTCTGAAAATGCGTCATTTTTCATCCACTTCGATAGTAGCAGGTTTGCATTTTACCACCCTAGGTAGTATCATGCCCTCTCGTTTGGTTTGCAAGCCGAATCGGCGCCAAGGTTAAAACTTTCTTAATTTATGGTTTTTCCATCGACGCGCCTGACCTTTCCCGTTACGGAAGCATCGTTCCGCGTACTGAGCGGATGGAGCGAGGCCAAGGTGCCTTGGCGCCCGGTGACAGCCGATCCGGCGATGGGATAAGGTCATTTCATGAACGAATTGAGGGAGAAAAGCGAGAATCGCCCGGCGGTCTCGCGGGCCACACCAGTCGCCGGCTCGCGCAGGAGGCGCCGGCCTTTCATCATTTTGGCGCTGTTGTTGCTTGGCCTCGCCGGTGCCAGCATTGTCTACTGGTGGCGTACCAGGGATTTTGCCTCGACCACCGATGCCGAGATTGACGGCGCAATTCATCAGATCGCCCCGCGCATCTCCGGTCAGGTCATCGCCGTGCTCGTGAAGGATAATCAGCACGTCACCCGCGGGCAATTACTGGTCCGCCTCGATGACGGTACGCAAAAAGTGGCGCTCGACCGCGCCGAGGCGGAACAGGTTCAGGCGCAGGCCGAACTTGGCGCCCGCGAGGCGGATCTCGCCGAAGCGCGCGCCAATGTCGAGGTTGCCGACGCCACCCTCTTCCGGGCGAAGCGCGACGAGGCGCGCTACGCGAAGGTCGATCCCCGCGCGGTCACACCCACGACACGCGACGCCATTGCGGCCGATCTACGCGCCGCCGTCGCCCGCACCGATGCCGCGCGCCAGCAGGTGAAGGCCGCCCAGGCCGCCGTTGCCGCGGCCGGCGCCGCGGTCAAGGCCGCCGGCGTCTCGGTCAAAAATGCCCGGCTGGAACTCAGCTATACCGCAATTCGCGCCCCGGTCTCCGGCTGGGTGGCAAAGAAGACCGTGCGCACCGGCAATGTCGTCGGCGCCGGCACCGCGATGATGGCGGTCGTTGGCGACCATGTCTGGGTCACCGCCAACTACAAGGAAACCGAGCTTGGAGGAATCCATCCCGGCCAAACCGTGAAGGTCTATGTCGATGCCGTGGCGGGCATCGCCTTCCACGCGCGGGTCGCCAGCATCCAGCACGGTACCGGCAGCATCTTCTCCCTCCTGCCGGCCGAGAATGCCACCGGCAATTACGTGAAGGTGGTCCAGCGCGTGCCGGTGCGCATCGAGTTCGATGATAGCCGGACCAGCCATTACCTTCTCGCGCCGGGCATGTCGGTCGAACCTTATATCCGCATTCGCGGCAAATGAGCCTGCTCTACGCCTCCCGGCCGAACACGCCGCGTTCGGCGGCGGGGCTTTACAACCCGTGGCTGATCGTTGCGATGGTGGCGCTCGCCCCGTTCATGGAGGTGCTCGACACTACGATCGCCAATGTCGCGCTCACCCATATCGCGGGCTCCCTCGCGGTCAGCCCGGACGAAAGCACCTGGGTGCTGACCTCCTACCTCGTCTCGAACAGCATCATTCTACCAATTACCGGCTGGCTGCAGGACGTTGTCGGCCGCAAGCGGCTGTTCCTGATCTGCGTGGCGCTGTTCACCGCGAGTTCCGTCTTCTGCGCGGTCTCCACCTCGCTGACCATGCTGATCGTCGCCCGCGTTCTCCAGGGCCTCGGCGGCGGCGGCCTGCAGCCCGTCACCCAGTCGATGTATGCCGACAGTTTTCCCGCCGAGAAACGGGCCCAGGTTTTCGCGGTGTTCGGCCTCGTCATCATCGTCGCCCCGGCCACCGGCCCGATCCTCGGCGGCTGGCTGACCGACCATCTCTCCTGGCACTGGGTGTTCCTGATCAACCTGCCGATCGGCCTGATCGCCTTCGCCCTGATCGCGATCTTCGTCGACGAGCCGGAACTCCTGATCCGCGAGCGCGCGGCACGCCTCGCAGGCGGCCTGCGCTTCGACTGGTTCGGCCTGCTGCTGGTCGCCGTCGGTTTCGGTGCGCTGCAGATCTTTCTCGACAAATTCTCGATCGACGACGGATTCGGCAGCGTCTTCATTCGCACACTGTTCGCGGTCTGGGCGGTCTCGCTATCGACCCTGGTCGTCTGGGAATGGAACCATCCTGAGCCGGTGGTGAACGTGCGGCTCTTCGCCCATCGCAATTTCGCGATTTCCTGCCTCGTGATGTTCGTGATCGGCTTCATCCTGCTCAGTACCACGCAGCTTCTACCCCAGATGACGCAGACGCTGATGGGCTATTCCTCCGAAACCGCTGGATTCGCGCTGGCACTTGGCGGCCTCGCCACGATCGGGCTGATGCCGCTCGCCGGCGTCGTCACCGGCCGGATCATCCCTGCCCGGGTGCTTCTGGTCGGCGGCCTGGTCGAAACCGGCATCGCGCTGATCTTCCAGTCCCACCTCGCGCCCAATGCCTCCTTCTACACAATCTCGATCGATCGCGTCCTGCAGGTGATCGCGTTGCCCTTCCTGTTCATCCCGATCTCGGCGCTTTCCTACGTTGGCCTGCCGCCGGCCCGCAACGGCGACGCCTCGGCGATCATCAATCAGGTCCGCAATATCGGTGGCAGCATTGGCATCTCCTTCGTCACCACATTGCTGGCCTGGCGCACCCAGTTCCACCATGCCAGGCTGGCAGAGTCCGTCACACCGTATGCCAGCCTGCACGGCGAGACCCTTTCGCAGATCGGCGCGGCGGTGCAACATCAGGCAGCATTCATGAGCTATCTTGACCTGTTCCACATTCTGGGCCTGATGGCCCTGCTGGTCTGGCCGGTCGTGCTGCTGCTGGGCACCCCGTCGAGTCCCGCTGCCGAAGGAGTCGTCTATGAGATCTGACGTTTTTGCTCCCCGCCTGCGCCGGCGTGCCCTCGTGGGGACGGCGATGATTGCCGCCCTGGCGCTCGGCGGCTGCGAACTCGGGCCGAATTTCCACACCCCCCGGACCAGGACGGCCGCTTCCTTCCTCGCCCATCGCCCGGCCCTGACTTCGCCGGACACGGTCAGCCAGGGCAAGGTGGATCTCGGCTGGTGGCGGAGCTTCGATGATCCCGCGCTGACCACGCTGGAGAGCGAGGCCATCGCGCGCAACCTCGACGTGAAGGCCGCCACCGAGCGCCTCGCCGAAGCCGAGGCCCAGGCGCAGATCGAGGGCGCGGCGCTCTACCCGAATCTCAATTTTTCCGGCTCCTACACGCGCGAAAAGCCGAGCAACAAGGGCGTGTTCACAGCGCTCAGCGGCGGCGGGTCGACCTCGACCAGCACCAATGCCGGCTCCACCGCCAGCGGCAGCTCGACGTCGATCGGCGGCGGCGGTCTGCCCGGCTCCGAGCTCCAGCCCTTCAATCTGTTCCAGTATGGCTTCTCCTCGGTCTTCGATTTCGACCTCTGGGGCAAGAACCGCCGCGCCGTCGAGGCTTCGCTCGCCGCGGTCCAGGCCTCGCGCGACGCCCGCCGCGCCGTCCTCCTCAATACCGAGGCCGAGGTGGCGCATGACTACATCAACCTGCGCGCCCAGCAGGCGGTTCTCGCCATCACCAGGCGCAACCTCGCCAGCGCCGAACACATTGCCAATCTGACCCGGCAGCGCGAGCAGGCCGGCCTTGCCAACGCACTCGACGTTGCGGACGCTCAGGCCCAGGCCGAATCCGTCCGAGCGCAGATTCCCGCCCTTCAGACCGCGATTGCCGCCTACATCAACCAGCTGAGCCTGTTGCTCGGCGAGGGGCCGGAAGCCCTCCGCGCCCGGCTCATCACCGCGAAGCCGATCCCGCCGGTTCCCCCGGTGGTGCCGATTGGCCTACCCTCGCAGCTGCTGAAGCGCCGCCCCGATATCCGCGAGGCCACCGCCCGCCTGCACGAGGCTACTGCCCAGATTGGCGTTGCGACGGCGAGCTTCTTCCCGGACATCTCGCTCGCCGGCTCGGTCTCGCTGCAGGCGCTGCAATTCTCGAACCTGAATCAGCTAGCCGCCGTCACCTACGCGATCGGCCCACAGATCACCATGCCCCTGTTCGAGGGCGGGCGCCTCCGCGGCGAGCTGCATTTGCGCAAGGCGCAGCAGCGCGAGGCCGCGGTGAACTACGCGAAAGCCGTGCTCACCGCCTTCCATCAGGTCGACAACGCGCTGACCGCCTATGATGAGGAACAGAAGACCCAGGCGGCGCTGAAGGCCGATGTCGCCCAGACCCGCCGCGCCCTTTCGCTTGCCCAGGAACGCTACCGCGAAGGCCTGATCGACTACCTGCAAGTCCTCACCGCGCAGCAATCGGTGCTGGCCGCCGAACAGGCACAGGCGCAGAGCCAGGCCAAGATCTCGGCTGATCTCGTCTCGCTATATCAGGCGCTCGGCGGCGGCTGGGAGCAGAACGAACCGGCTGCCGGCTGACGCCTCAGGCGGCCTGGCTCAGGCCGCCGCGTATCTCGCGCACGATGTCGTAGCTGCGCCGGCGCGCCGCGTGGTCGTGGATCTGGCAGGCGATCATCAGTTCGTCCGGCCGGAATTCCATCATGAAGCCGGCGAGCTTCGTTGCCACGCGCGCCGGCCCGCCGACCATCGCATAGGCCAGCGCGTGCTCCACCCCGGCACGCTCGCGCTCGCTCCAGAACCCGTCCAGCGGCGCCGGGCGGGGCAGCAGCCCCGGCTGTCCACGACGGAGATTGACGAAGGCGCGCTGCTGCGAGGTGAACAGGAAATCCGCCTCCTCGTCATCCGGCGCCGCGCAGACCGTCACGCAGATCATCGCATGCGGCTTCGCCAGCTGGGCGGAGGGCTCAAACCGGCTGCGATACAGTGTCAGCGCCGCGCCCAGCAGGTCGGGCGCGAAATGCGCGGCGAATGCGAAGGGCAGGCCGAGCGCCGCGGCGAGTTCGGCCGAGAACGTGCTCGATCCGAGCAGCCAGAGCGGCACGTCGATCCCGGCTCCCGGCACCGCGCGCACCCTCTGCTCCGCGGCCGCTGGCTGAAAATACGATTGCAGTTCGATCACATCCTCGATGAAGCGCGCCTCGGTCCCCTCCATGTTCCGCCGCAGCGCGTGGGCGGTGCGCGGGTCGGTGCCGGGCGCGCGGCCGAGCCCGAGATCGATCCGCCCGGGATGCAGCGCGGCCAGCGTGCCGAACTGCTCGGCGATCACCAGCGGCGCGTGATTGGGCAGCATTATCCCACCCGAGCCGACACGGATCCGCGCCGTCGCCTGGGCCACATGCGCGATCACCACCGAAGTGGCGGCACTCGCGATTCCGGGCATGTTGTGGTGTTCGGCCAGCCAGTAGCGGTTGAAGCCGAGGGCCTCGGCGTGGCGGGCGAGGTCGATGCTGTTGCGCAGCGCATCGCCCGGCGTCGCGCCTTCCGGCACGGGGGCGAGGTCGAGAACCGAAAACGGGATGCCTTCCATCATACTTATATAGGGAAGGCAGCCCGTCGTTCAGTCAAGAATGCTGTCCGGTGTTCGGCCCTGCAATCCGTGGATGGATCTCAGGGCCCCACCATCACGCCGCCTGGCGCTTCGCCATCGCCGCCTGCAGGTTCTCGTCGAGCTTGGCGAGGAAATCCTGCGTGGTCATCCAGGGCTGGTCCTTCGAGATCAGCAGCGCGAGGTCCTTGGTCATGCACCCGCTTTCCACCGTCTCGACGCAGACGCGCTCCAGCGTCTCGGCGAACTCGGTCACCTCGGGGGTCTCGTCGAACTTGCCGCGATAGGCGAGGCCGCGGGTCCAGGCGAAGATCGAGGCGATCGG
>JAJZFF010000176.1 GCA_021805485.1 Pseudomonadota bacterium | reverse complement strand
GTTTCGCCGTGGCGGATGGTTTCGCGGGCGGCGCCGTGATCGGTGGCGATGGCGATCCGCCGCATCGCCTGGGCCTCGACGATGGTGCGGCCGAAGGCTTCGGGGTCGGTCGAGGCGTTCACCACGACGTCCGCCAGCTTGTAGGCGGCGGGCATGTCGGTGCAGTCGCCGGCGAAGAAGACGCGGGGGACGAGATCGTGCGCGCGGATCGCCTCGACCAGGGAGCGGCGATAGGCCTCGCGCCCCTGGGCGGCGCCGACGAGGAGAAGAATGGGGTCGCGGTGGCGCATGCGGGCGAGCGCCTCGATGGCGACGCGCTGGCCCTTCCAGCCGGTGAGCCGGGCGGGGAGCATGATGACCGGCGCGCCGTCGGGCAGGGACCAAGCGTGGGCGAGGGTTTGCATCCGCCCGCCATTCACCGCGTCGGGGTCGAATTTCGCGCAGTCCACCCCGCCGGGGACGACGCGCAGGCGGTCCGGCCCGACATTGTGGCGGGCGCGGACGAGGTCGGCGATGAATTCGGAAATCGCGATCACCCGGTCGCCCGACGCCATCACCGCGTTGTAGCGCGCCTTGAGCGGGCCGCGCTGGCCGTAGGCGCCGTGATAGGTGGTGACCAGCGGCACGCCGCAGCTTCGGGCGGCGAGGCGGGCGGCGATGGCCGGGGCGCGGGAATGGGCGTGGACCAGGGAGATGTGCCGGGCGCGGATCAGCCGGGCGAGCCGCCGGGACGCGGCGAGGATCTTCAGCGGGTTGCGGGATTCGAGGTCGATCTCGACATGCTTCCCGCCGGCGCGCTCGACCGCGCGGACCAGCCGGCCCGATTGGCTGGCGACGAAGGCGCGGGCGCCGGTGCGGGCGACGGCCTCGGTCAGTTCGACCACCACCTGCTCCACGCCCCCGGTTTCCAGACGCGGCAGAACCTGTAGAATCGCATAATCCGAGGGATGGCGCATGGCGGACCTTTCGTGCGCAGCGCCGATACCATGTGCGGGCAGCGAAGGGGAGGGCCGGATGGACGAGCGCGCGGCGCGGATCGGGGCGGACGGGACGGCGCTGGCCTGCGCGTATCTGCGCGGCGCGGGGCCGGTGGTGGTGTTCCTGCCCGGCTTCGCCTCGGACATGCAGGGGACCAAGGCGGTGTTCCTGCGCGATGAATGCGCCAAGCGCGGGCGGGCGATGCTGCGGCTCGACTATTCCGGGCACGGGCAGTCGGACGGGCGGTTCGAGGCGGGGACGATCGGGCGCTGGGCCGACGACGCCGCGGAGGTGATCGCCGCCATGGTGCCGGAGCAAAAGCTCGTGCTGGTGGGATCGTCGATGGGCGGGTGGATCGGGCTGCTGCTGGCGCGGCGGCTCGGGGCGCGTCTGGCCGGGTTCGTGGGCATCGCCGCGGCGCCGGATTTCACCGCCGAGCTGATGGAGCCCGCCTTCGATGACGCGGCGCGGGTGGCGCTGGCGCGCGACGGGATTTTGCACCTGCCCAATCCCTATGGCGCGCCGACGCCGGTGACCGCGGCGTTGATCGAGGATGGGCGGCGGAACCTCGTGCTCGGCGGGCCGATTCCGATCGATGCGCCGGTGCGGCTGATCCAGGGGCAGCGCGACGCCGAGGTGCCGTGGCGGACGGCGCTGCGGATCGCCGAGGCGGTGAGCGGCGAGGATGTGCGGGTGACGCTGGTCAAGGACGGGGAGCACCGGCTGTCGCGCCCGCAGGACCTCGCGCTGATCGCGGCGGAGGTGTTTTCGGTCCGAGCCGGCGCGGCGGCATAACCGGCGCGCATTGCCCCCCTGCGCAGGGGGGGTAAAATTTCATCGAAGAACCTTGAAAAACCCCTTGCAAGTCCAGAGGTTTTTCCGCATATGCCGCGCTCTTGGCCCCGGGGGGCGTGGCGCGGTGCCGCGTTCTACAGGCTGTCACTGGTTGAGGGGGTTCGCGATGAACGCACTTGCCCGACTGGGGATGGTCTCGGAAATTCCGAGCGAAAACCAGACTGTTGCTCAGGACGCGATCGATGAGGTCGCCGTGCCGAAGGATTATTTCGTGGAGCGCGACGGCGTGAAATTCGCCGGGACGCATCTTCTGGTGGACCTGTGGGGGGCCGAGAAACTCGACAGTCCCGAACTGATCGACGAGACGCTGCGCGAGGGCGCGCTCGCCGCCGGGGCGACGATCCTGCACAGCCATTTCCACCATTTCACGCCGAATGGCGGCGTGTCCGGCGTGGTGGTGCTGGCGGAGAGCCATATCTCGATCCACACCTGGCCGGAGCGCAACTACGCCGCGATCGACATTTTCATGTGCGGCGTGTGCGATCCCTACAAGGCGATTCCGTTCCTGCGCGCGGCGTTCTCGCCGAGCGACGTGCAGGTGGGCGAGCAGCGCCGCGGCGTTACCGCCTGAGGCGAAACCGTTGACGACGACACACCGCCTTGCCCCCGGCAGGGCGGTGTTTTCGCATGGAGCGAAGACATGACCGACATGTGGGTGAACGAGACGCTGTATCCGTTCTGGGGCCAGCGCTTCGGGGTGACGCGCGAGCTGGCGCGGAGCAGAAGCGACTTCCAGGACATCGCGATCTTCGAGAGCGAATTTCACGGCAGGGTGATGATGCTGGACGGCATCGTGCAGATCACCGAGGGCGACGAGTTCGTCTACCAGGAGATGCTGACGCATGTGCCGCTGCTGGCGCATGGGGCGGCGCGATCGGTGCTGATCATCGGCGCCGG
>JAJZFF010000302.1 GCA_021805485.1 Pseudomonadota bacterium | reverse complement strand
CACGGCAATCGTCTCCCGCGAAACAGTGGATCCGTCACGAAATCAGGCTTGGAGGACGGCGCGCGCGGCTCGCGATCGGGCTCGGCATCGCCTCGGTGCTGGTTGCGATCGGGCAGATCGCCTGCGCGGCCGGGTTGCTTGCCGCCGCGATCGCACCGGGGCGGCTGCCGACGGCGCTCCTTGGACTCGGCTTCGTCACCGCCGCCCTGGTGCGGGCCGCGCTGATCGTCGGGCAGGAACACGAGGCGAGCCGGCTCGGCATCGCCGCGCGCCGGCGGCTGCGCAGCGATACGCTGGGACGGCTGATGAGCGCCGGGCCGGGGCTGCTGCGCGGGCGGCATTCGGCAGAACTCTCGATCATCGTCGTCGACCGGATCGAGGCGATGAACGGGCTCCACGGACGCTGGCTTCCTGCGGCGCGGCTCGCCGCGATCGGGCCGGCGCTCGTCGCTCTCGCCGCGGCGATCGCCGACTGGCGCAGCGGTGTGATCCTCGCATGCGCCGGCCTCCTGGTGCCGATGTTCATGGCGATCACCGGAATTGGCACCGGCGTCGCGGCCCGGCGACAGTTCACCGCCATGGCGCGCCTGCAGACCCGCTTCCTGGACCGTGTGCGCGGCATCGCCACCATTGTGCTGGCGGGGCGCGCCGAAACCGAGGCCGCAGCGCTTGGGCGCGCCGCGGACGAACTGCGCCTGCGCACGATGCGCATATTGCGGGTTGCCTTTCTCAACGCCACCGCGCTCGACCTGCTTGCCGCGGCGGCACTGGTTGGAATTGCCATCCGGTTTGCCGGCCCGCTGCTCGCCGGCCAGACGGCGCTGGCGCCGACCGCATTGTTCTGCGTGTTGCTGGTGCCGGAATTCTTCGCGCCGTTCCGCGCCTTCTCGGCCGTGTATCAGGACCGGATGACGGCACAGACCGCGGCCGAAGACCTTGTCGGCCTGCCCGAACCGGCGGTGGCGGCGGTGCCGCCGGACGCGATCCGCAATGTGCCAGCCCAGGGCATCACCATCGCCTTTGAAGGCGTCGGCTTCGCCTGGGACCAGGAACGCGGCCCCGTGCTGCGGGATCTGAGCTTCCAGTTGCCCGCGGGCGAGACGATGATGCTGGTCGGCCCGTCGGGATCGGGGAAATCGACCATCATCGAGCTGCTGCTTGGCTATATCCGGCCGCAATCCGGGCGGATTACGCTGAACGGCGCACCGATCGAGACGATCGTGCCGACAGCGCTCGCCCGCATGACGGCGCTCATCAGCCAGCGGCCGGTGCTGTTCGCCGGGACGATCGAGGAGAACATCCGGCTCGGGCGACCGGAAGCGAGCGAGGCCGAACTGCTGGAGGCGGTGCGCCTTGCGCGCGTGAACGAATTTGCCGAGCGGCTGCCGGAGGGGCTGGCGACGCGGATCGGCGAAGGCGGCTACGGGCTGTCGGGCGGGCAGGCGCAGCGGATCGCCATTGCCCGCGCCTTTCTCAAGGATGCCAGCCTGTTGCTGCTCGACGAACCGACCGCCCAGCTCGATCCGGCGACGGAGCGCGAGGTGGTGGAAAGCCTCAAGCGGCTGGCGATCGGGCGGACCGTGGTGCTGGCCAGCCACGCGGCCTTCGCGCATGAATTCAGCGGCCGCAAGCTCGATCTTGGCGCGGCACAGACCGCGCGGCTCGAGGGGGTGGCGTGATGACGGACTCCGTGCTGGCGCCGCTGCTGCGGGTGATCCTGATCTGGCGGCGGCAGGCGCCGGCGATCGTGTTCGGCGCGCTGGTGGCGCTGGCCTCGCTTGCCGCCGGGATCGCGCTGATGGCGGCGGCCGGCCACTATATCGCCGCCGCCGCGCTCGGCATCACCCTCGCGGTACCGGTGGCGCTGGAGGTGACCGGCGTCGCGCGGGTCGTGCTGCGCTATCTTGAACGGCTGACGACGCATGACGCGACATTCCGCGCGCTGGCGGCGCTGCGGCTCTGGTTCTACCGCGGGCTCGCGCGCAGCGCCGCCGGCGGCCTTGGCTTCCGCCGCTCCGGGGATGTGCTGGCGCGGCTGGTGAACGATATCGAGGCGCTGGACGGCGTGCTGCTGCGCCTGCTGATCCCCCTGCTCGGGGCGGCGATGCTGGTGCCGGCGCTGCTGGTCGCGGTCGGGCGCGACGACGATACCGCCGCCGCCCTGGTGCTCGTGCTCTTCGCCGTGGTCGCCTTCGTGATGCCGTGGCGGGCAATGCTCGCGGCGCGGGCGGCCGCGGCGGACGAGACCGAGGCGGGCGGCGCATTGCGGGTTTCGGTTCTCGATACGCTGACCGGACTCCGCGAAATCAAGGTCTACGAGGCCGAGGGCCGGATGCTCGCCGGCGTGCAATGGCAGGAATCGCGGCTGTTCCGGGCCGAACGCGACCTCGCCGCGCGCGGAGGGGCGCTCCAGGGCCTCGCGTTTCTGGCCACCCAGGCGGCACTGCTTGCGGTGCTGCTGATTCATGGCGCGAATCCGGTCGCGGTGGTGGTGGCGGTGTTCGTCGTCGTTGCCGCCTTCGAGGTAGTGGGCGGCATGCCCCGGGCGGGCGTGACGGCGGGCCGCGCCTCCGCCGCCGCCTCACGCGTTCTGCAGGCCGCCGAGGCCGAGCCGCGGGTGCGCGATCCGGCGCGGCCGGCGCCGATGCCGGGGAGCAACGCGCTCGCCTTCGAACATGTCGCCTTCCGCTGGACACCGGAGGGGCAGGCGGTGTTCGAGGATCTGTCGCTCGATATACCGGCGGGATCTCGTATCGCGGTGCTCGGGCCGTCCGGGGCGGGCAAGTCCACACTCGCGGCGCTGGCCCTCAAACTGGTTTCGCCGGATGAAGGACAGATCCGGCTCGGCGGCACCGATATTGCCACGCTGCGCTCGGCCGATGTGCGAAGGCGGATCGCGTGGCTGTCGCAGACGACGCATCTGTTCGCCGACACGATCCGCAACAACCTGCTGATTGGACGCGACGATGCGGATGACGACGCGCTTTGGGCCGCGCTGGAGGCGGCTCGCATCGCCGATATGGTGCGCGCCCTGCCGGACGGGCTGGAGGCCTGGGTGGGCGAGCAGGGATCGCAGTTCTCGGGCGGCCAGGGCCGACGCCTCGCGCTGGCGCGCACGCTGCTGAGCCCGGCGCCGATCCTGATCCTCGACGAGCCGTGTTCGGGCCTCGATCTCGAGACCGAGCGCGCTTTCCTCGCGACGCTGAACAACACGCTGGAGGGGCGCACCGTGCTGATGATCACCCACCGGCTGACCGGGGTCGAAAGACTAGACCGGGTTTACCGGCTGCAGAACGGCAGGCTGACGCCGGCGGCCAGATGATCAGGAGTTATGGCAGCGCCGCGGACGGTGGCGCCCCGCGTCACGCAACGGCGGCGAGGTCCGGCTCCGCCACGCCGGCGAAGCGGTAGTTCGCACGATCGGCGAACAGGGCGCGGAGCAGCAGATTGTTGAGCCGGTGGCCGGTGCGGGCACCGACAAAGCGGCCGCGGATCGCGGCGCCAGCGAGGGCGAGATCGCCCACCACGTCGAGCAGCTTGTGGCGGACGAATTCATCCGGGCTGCGCAGGCCCTCGGGGTTGATCACCTCATCGCCGTCGACCACCACGGCGTTGGCGAGCGTGCCGCCGAGGGCAAGCCCGGCCTCGCGCAGGCGATCGATGTCCTGCTTCATGGTGAACGTGCGGGCGCGGGCCAGTTCGGCGGCGAAGCTCTCGGGCGTGATCTCGAGCGAGAGGGCCTGGCGGCCGATGGCACGGGCGGGAAAGTCGATCTGGAGCGCGGCGGAGAAGCCATATTCGCCTTGCGCCGCGGGCCGCAGCTCGGCGAAGGCAGAGCCGTCGCTCACGCGGACCGGGCGGCGGATTTCGATGATGTCGCGCGGCAAGCCTGTCTCGACGATGCCGGCACAGTTGAGAAGGAAGACGAACTCGGCCGCCGACCCGTCCAGGATGGGGATTTCCGGGCCATCGACCTCGACCAGCGCATCGTCGATACCGAGGCCTGCGAGCGCGGCCATCACATGCTCGACCGTGCCGATACGCGCCTCCGGCCGGGCCGGATCGGCCAGCACGGTGCAGAGCCTGGTGTCGGCCACGAGATCGTGACGGGCCGGAATCGTGACGCCGAGATCGGTCCGGCGGAAGCGGATGCCGCTGCCCGGCTCGGCGGCGGCAAAACGCAAATTCACCTCCTGGCCGCCGTGCAGCCCGACGCCGCGGCAGGAGATCGCCGCTCTCAGCCCACGTCGCGGCACCGGGACATCCTGCCCGGGTGCGACATGGCCATGAAACTGTGCGGCGGCATACATCATCTAATAGAAGCCTTGTCGGTGAGCGCAGGATGGCCGACCGCCATCCTTATTGCGCTGCAAACTAGCCCGGTCGGGCGTTATGGGGAAATCAATGAATATTTCTGATTATTTCTGTATAAGCCTATGATTTTGTTGTTTTCGTGGCGGGGCTGACATAATCCGATCACAAGCCCGCGCCAGGCGGTTTGCCTTTGCCGGCCGGTTCTGCTTTCAGGGAGCCGAAGCGCGGCGCCGCCGCGCCGAGCCGGGGACCGCATGACCGTTGCACTGATCGTCGCCGCCGGCCGGGGCCATCGCCTCGGCGGGCCCATTCCAAAACAGTATCGCCTGCTCGACGGCGTGCCGATCCTTCGCCGCACGGCGGAGGCACTGCGCCGGCATGCCTCGATGCGCGCCGTGTTCGTGGTGATCAATCCGGCGGACCGCGCGCTGTATGACGAGGCGATGTCGGGGCTTGGCCTGCCGGAACCGGTCGCTGGCGGCGCCTCGCGGCAGGAATCGGTGCGCAACGGGCTTGAGGCGATCGCCAGCGTCGCACCGGAGAGGGTGCTGATCCATGACGGGGTGCGGCCATTCGTGGCGCCGGACGTGATCGGCGCGGTGATCGGCGCGCTCGACCGCGTGCCGGGCGCCGTGGTCGGCGTGCCGGTGACCGATACGCTGAAACGCTGCAGCGGCGCGATCGTGACCGGCACGGTGGACCGCGCCGATCTGTGGCGGGCACAGACGCCGCAGGGGTTCCGCTATGACGCAATTCTCGGCGCGCACCGGCTGGCGCAGACGGCGCATCGGGGGCGGGATTTCACCGATGACTGCGCGGTCGCCGAACTCGCGGGGCTGGCGATCGAGATGGTTCCGGGCAGCGAGGAGAATTTCAAGATCACCACGGAGGCCGACCTGCTGCGGGCCGAGGCGCTGCTTCGCGAACGGGCGCGCGCACTCGCGGGATAGGGCCGCCCTGCCCGGCCCCGGCGCGACGCCTTAACCGATTCCGGCCGCCGCGATCAGCACGACTCCAAGCCCGACCAGCACGAGACCGGTGATCTCGCCGCGTTTGGTGCGTTCGCGCAGGAAGAAATGGCCGACCGCGAGGGTGAACAGGATCTCGATCTGGCCGAGGCCACGCACCAGGGCGACGTTGGTCAGCGCGAATCCGGCGAACCAGCAGCCGGAGCCGAAGGCCGAGAGCACGCCGACCGGCGCGGCGCGGCGCCAGAGGGTGAAGCATTTCGCAAGCTCGGCCCGGTTCCGCAACGCCATGAAGCCGCCCTGTGCCAAGGTTTGCAGGGCGTTGGTCACGGTCAGGGTCAGCAGCGCCTTGAGCAGGACCGGCGTGTCGGCGCCAAGCGTCAGTGTTGCGTTGCGCAGCAGGATCGCGGTGACGGCGAAGCTGAAGCCCGAGCCGAGACCGCAAAGGGCGGCGGGCTGCGCCGAGGCGCGCAGCAGGTCGGCGGCCGAGAATTTCTGGCCGGCGAAGGACAGCGCGAGAACGCCGGCGACGGCAAGCATGATGCCGACGATCGCCTCGGGCGGGATGCGCACGCCAAGGACGAGGACGGAAAAGATGACGAGCTGCGCCGCCTCGGTCTTCGCATAGGCGGTGCCGACCACGAAGTTGCGATGGCCGAAGGCCATGATCAGCAGCATGGTGCCGAAGATCTGCGCGACGCCGCCGGCAAGACAGTCGAGCACGAAGGCGGGCGGGATCGCCGGCAGGGACCGCCGGAGCAGGAAGAGGGCGGCGCCGAGCAGCAGGATATCGGCCGGCAGAGCATAGACGAAGCGGACGAAGCCCGCCGCCGGGGCGCTGAGCGCGCCGCGCAGCCGGGCCTGCAGCGCCGTGCGCCAGACCTGGAACAGGGCGGCGGCGATGGTGATCGGAATCCAGGCGGGAACGACGCTCATGTCAGGGAGGCCACATGGGCGCAGAACCGGACGGCGAGGGCGATGAGGTCGGCGATGACGGCGGCGCCGAGGGCGGGATCGGCGCCGGTGGCGTCAGCCGTGGCGGAGGACGGGGCGATTTCGGGATATTCGGCCGGAGCGTCGATCTCGACGTCCTCGAAGCCGATCGTGCCGAAGCCGATGACCGGGCAGCCGAGCAATCTGGCGCCGGGTGCGGGCTTCACCGCGAGGTCGGGCCGCGCGGCATCGGGGCGGAGGGCCAGGGTGATCGAGGCGAGCGGCTCGGCGCCGTGGCCGAACCGGCCGGCAGCGGGGCCGATGCGCCGCTCCATCAGCCGGCGGGCGACCTTCCAGAGATAGAACGAAGGGATGATCGGCCCGCCGGCGCGGCGGATCGAGAGGGTGACCTCATGCACCAGCGGCGCGTTGCCGCCATGACCGTTGAGGATGACGATGCGGTCGAGACCGGTGCGCCGGAGATCGGCGATCAGGTCGGCGAGCACGGCGCGGAATGTCGCGGGCGCGAGGGCGAGGCCGCCGGGAACCGCGCCGAAATGGTCCGCCGCGCCGAAGGGCAGCGCGGGTGCGGCGAGCGTCAATGTGCCGGCCTCGGTTGCCGCCCGCGCGATCCGCCCGGCCAGGGCGGCGGCGAGGCGGAAATCGCCCATCGGTGCGTGGGCGCCCTGATCCTCCTGGCTGCCGAGCGGCAGGAGCACGAGCGGGCGGCGCGGCAGCAGGGCGCGCAGTTCGGCGCTTGTCAGATCGTCGAGCCCGGTCTTTTCCATTTTTTCATCCTGTTCCACACGACGCCATGCTGGACGCAATGGCGGCCCGCTGGCAATGAAGCTGCGATGATTTGGGGGAGCCTGCATGCCTGATCAGACACAAGCGCGCGACGCCGGAATCGTTCCGGTCATTCTTGCGGGGGGGACCGGCACGCGGCTGTGGCCTGTGTCGCGCAAATCCTATCCCAAGCAATTCTGGCCCCTGATCTCCTCGCGCACCATGTTGCAGGAGACGGCGTCGCGCGCGCAGGGCGAGCTGTTCGCGGCACCCATCGTGGTGGCGAACGACGAGCACCGCTTCATCGTCGCCGAGCAGTTGCGCGGCAGCGGGCACACGGGGGCGCGGATCCTGCTCGAACCCGTCGGGCGCAACAGCGCGCCGGCGATCGCGGCCGCCGCGTTCCTGGTGGCGGAGGGCGATCCGGATCAGGTCATGTGGATCATGGCCGCGGATGCCTCGATCGCGGATGCGGCCGCCCTCGGCCAGGCGCTTGGCATCGCCGCCGCCGCCGCGCGGGAGGGTCACATCGTGACCTTCGGCATGCGGCCGAGCGTGGCCGAGACCGGCTATGGCTATATCGAGCAGGGCGAGGCGCTCGCCGGGCATCATGGCGCGTTCCGCATCGCCCGCTTCGTCGAGAAACCCGATGCCGCGACGGCGGCGACGCTGATCGCCGACGGACGGCATTACTGGAATTCAGGCATGTTCGTCGCCACCGCCCGGACCATGCTGTCGGAAATGGAGCGCCTCGCTCCCGAAGTTGCCCGCAGCGTGCGCGCGGCATTCGACACGCGCCGCCCCGACCTCGATTTCATCCGGCTCGATGCGGAGGCCTTTCGCGGCTCGCCGGAAATCAGCATCGACTACGCGATTGCGGAAAAGACCGATCGCGCCGTGGTCGTGCCGG
The DNA here is from genome assembly GCA_021805485.1 of Pseudomonadota bacterium. The sequence continues at coordinate 3,961 of JAJZFF010000302.1, read as the reverse complement.
CCTCGCTCGGCTGGTCGGATGTCGGCTCGTGGTCGGCGATCTGGGAGATCGCGGAGAAGGATGCGGCAGGCAACGCGGCGCTCGGCGATGCGGTGATCGAGGACTCGACGGGTTGCTATGTCCGCAGCGACGGCGCGGTGACGGCGGTGCTCGGCCTCGAGAATACCGTTGTGGTCACAACGCCGGATGCCGTGCTGGTCGCGCACCGCGACAAGGCGCAGAACGTCAAGCGCGTGGTGGACGCGCTCAAGCGGCTGAAGCGCCCCGAGGCCGAGGATCACAACCGCGTCTACCGCCCCTGGGGGTTCTATGAGAGCCTGATCCAGGGCGACCGCTTCCAGGTGAAGCGTATCGTGGTGATGCCGGGCGCGAAGCTCAGCCTGCAAAAGCATTTCCACCGCGCGGAGCACTGGGTGGTGGTGGCCGGCTCGGCGCTGGTGACGCGGGACGAGGAGACGCTTCTCGTGCGCGAGAACGAGAGCATCTACCTGCCGCTCGGCTGCGTGCACCGGATGGAGAACCCGGGCAAGATTCCGCTGACCCTGATCGAGGTGCAGTCGGGCTCGTATCTCGGCGAGGACGACATCGTCCGCTTCGAGGATACATACGGGCGTAGCTGACGGGCGTAGCTGAAACAGTCCATGTTCCGTTTTTGTTCTTGACTTCGCGCCGGAATTCCGGTGTGTTGACCAAGAACGGAACGAGAACATGGAAACGGTCATTCCCCGAAAGCTGCGGCCGGATGGTCGCGGCACAAGACTGGACCCGCCGAACCGGTTCGAGACGGTGCGGCAGGACGCATTCGATGACGGCTGGGGCACGCTGGACGAAGCGCCGCCGCCACCGGCCACCGTGCTGATCCGCGATGCGACGAAATCGGTCATCAGCCGGAACGACAGCCCGGATCTCGGCTTCGATCGCGGGCTGAATCCCTATCGGGGCTGCGAGCATGGCTGCATCTATTGCTATGCGCGGCCGACCCATGCGTGGATCGGCATGTCGCCGGGGCTCGATTTCGAGACGAAGCTGGTCTTCAAGCCGGAGGCGGCGACGCTTCTGGAACGGGAGCTTTCGCGCAAGGGCTACCAGGCGGCGCCGATCGTGCTCGGATCGAACACCGACCCGTATCAGCCGGTGGAGCGGCAGCTGCGGCTGACCCGCGCGGTGCTGGAAGTTCTGGAGCGGTTCGGGCATCCGGTGTCCATCGTCACCAAGTCGGCCGGGGTGCTGCGGGATGTCGACATTCTCGGGCGGATGGCAGCGCGCAACCTGGCCCGTGTGCACCTCTCGGTGACGACGCTGGACGCGCGACTCGCGCGGGCGATGGAGCCGCGCGCGGCGGCGCCGGGGCGGCGGCTCGATGCGATCACCGGACTGAAGGCGGCGGGAATTCCGGTCGGCGTGCTGGCGGCGCCGATGATACCGGGGGTGAACGACGCCGAGCTCGAGCGGATTCTCGAAGCGAGCGCCAGGGCCGGCGCGTCCTGCGCCAGCGCCATCCTGCTGCGCCTGCCGCACGAACTCGGCGCATTGTTCGAGGACTGGCTGAAGCGCACCATGCCCGACCGTGCCGCGCATGTGCTGAGCCTGATCCGCCAGACCCGCGGCGGCGCGCTCAACGATGCCGCGTTCGGCAGCCGGTTCCGCGGCACCGGCGCATATGCCGCGCTGCTGCGCGCGCGCTTCCACCGGGCGGCGCGGCAGTTCGGGCTGAGCGACGCGCCGCCGCCGCTCGATTGCGGGCAGTTCGCGAAGCCGCCGGCGAAGGCGGCATCCGCCCAGCTTTCGCTGTTCTGACGTGGCGCCGGGTCAGGCGTTCTTCAGATAGGCGTCGTACTCGACGTCCGAGATCCGGCGACGGAACTCGGCGATTTCCTGGCGCTTGCAGGCGGCGAAGATGGACTGGAAGCTTTCGCCGAAGATCGCGCGGGTAAGGGGCGAGCTGGCGAAGCGCTCGGTGGCCTGGCTCCAGGCGATTGGCAGGCGCGGCGCGGTGGCGGCCACCTTGTCGCCGAAGGTTTCCTCGCCCGGATCGGCCCCCTCCCCGATCCCCTTGTCCATCGCGCCGAGCAGGGCGGCGAGGACGAGATAGGGATTGCAGTCGGCCCCGGCGACGCGGTGCTCGATGCGGGCCGCGGCGGGGTCGGCATTGATCACCCGGATCGAGGACATGCGGTTGTCGTGCCCCCAGTCGCCAAAGACGGGCGCATGGGTGCCGGGGGCGAAGCGGCGGTAGGAATTGGCGTGCGGGGCGAAGGTCAGCATCGTGTCCGGCATCGCCGCGACGAGGCCGCCGAGCGCATGGTAGAGTGCCGGGGCGGCGCGCGCGGCATCGCCGGTGAAGACGTTGCGGCCGGCGCGGTCGAGCAGCGAAACATGGACATGCATGCCGCTGCCGGCCCAGTTGCCGAAGGGCTTGGCCATGAAGGTCGCGGCGAGGCCGTGCTTGCGGGCGATGTGCTTGACCGAGCGCTTGAACAGCACCGCATCGTCGGCCATGCGCAGCGCATCCGCCGCGTAGTGCAGCGTGACCTCGAACTGGCCGGGGCCGTTCTCGCTGATCAGCGTGTCGAGCGCGATCGACTGGGCGTCCGCCGCGCGCAGAAGATCGCGCAGCACGGGTTCGTAGTCGTGGATCTCCCAGAGCCCCAGCGTATCCGTCTGCCACCCGCGCCAGTGGCTTTCATCGGCGCCGCGCGGGGCGACACGCTGCCCGCCGGTCCGGTTCGGGTCGAGCAGGTAGAATTCCAGCTCGATCCCGACCGCCGCGGTGAGGCCGCGCGCGGCGAGGCGGTCGATCACGCGGGACAGCACGCCGCGCGGATCGGCGTAGAAGAGCGAGCCGTCCGGCTCCTGCATGGTGAGCAGCGCCTGGGCGGCGCGGCCCTCGGCCCAGGGCATGATGGCGACGCTGTGCGGCACGGCGAAGCACTTGCCGTCCGGGTCGCCGGTGTCGAAGGCGATGCCGCCCTCGACGATGTCCCGCCCCCAGATGTCGAGCAGGTAGGCCGAGCGCGGCAGGGCGACGCCGCCGGTAAACAGCGCGTCCGCCCGGTCGCGCTGCAGCCACTTGCCGCGGGGAACGCCGTTCACATCGATGATGAACGCCTCGATCAGCTCGCAATCGGCGAGCAGCGCGCGCCGGTCCGCCGACGCCGCCATCGCGTCCATGTCAGACCGCCATCTCGCCGCGCACTTCATCCATCGTCGCGGTGATGGCGCGACGGGCGCGGGCGACCATGTCATCGATTTCCGCTTCGCCGATGATCAGCGGCGGCGCGAACACCATCGTGTCGCGCACCGCGCGCATCACCAGGTCGTTGGCGAAGCAGTGGTCGCGGCAGATCGTGCCGACGCGGCCCGTCTTCTCGAAGGGGCGGCGGGTGCGCCGGTCGGCGGTCAGCTCGATCGCGCCGATCAGGCCGACGCCGCGGATCTCGCCGACGATCGGCAGGTCGTCCAGCGCGGCATGCAGCCTTTCGCGCAGGATCTCGCCGCTGGCGGCGGCGCGGGCGGCAAGATCCTCGCGCTCGATGATGTCGAGATTGGCGAGGGCGACGGCGCAGGAGACCGGATGACCGGAATAGGTGAAGCCGTGATAGAACTCGCCGGTCTCGTTGATCAGCACCTCGGCCACGCGGTCGCCCACCATGACGGCGGAGAGCGGCGCGTAGCCGGAGGTGATGGCCTTGGCGAGGGTCATCATGTCAGGCTGGATGCCGAAGGTTTCGCAGCCGAACATGCGGCCGGTGCGGCCGAAGCCGCAGATCACCTCGTCGGCGATCAGCAGGATGTCGTTCTCGCGGCAGATGCGCTGGATTTCCGGCCAGTAGGTCGCGGGCGGGATGATGACGCCACCGGCGCCCTGGATCGGCTCGCCGATGAAGGCGGCGATGTTGTCGGCACCGAGTTCGGCGATTTTCGCTTCCAGCGCGCGGGCGGCGTGCAGGCCGAATTCGGC
>JAJZFF010000395.1 GCA_021805485.1 Pseudomonadota bacterium | reverse complement strand
GGCCGTGTCCGCGCGTTCCTGCAGGCGGGGGAACAGCGCGTAGGTCTGCTCGAAGCCGAAGCGCGGCGTGCGATTTCCGCGCTTGAGGCCGAGCACCAGGTTCTGGGCCACCGTCAGCGTGGGGAAAATGGCGCGATCCTCCGGCACGTAGCCGAGACCGAGACGGGCGATCTCGTACGGCTTGCGTCCGGCGATCGCGGCGCCGCGGAAGGCGATGCTGCCCTGCGGCGGCACGTCGCCCATGATCGCCTTCAGCGTCGTCGAGCGGCCGGCGCCGTTGCGCCCGAGAATAGCGACGATCTCGCCCGCCGCGACCTCGAGATCGACGCCGTGCAGGATATGGCTCTTGCCGTAATAGGCGTGCAGGTCGCGCACGCGGAGCAGCGGCTCGCTCATGCCGGCGTCGCCACCGCGGTGCCGAGATAGGCTTCCTGCACGGCGGGATTGGCGCGCACCCGCTCGGGCGTGTCCGAGGCGATGATCTGTCCGTAGACGAGCACCGAGATGCGGTCGGCCAGGTCGAAGACCACGCCCATGTCGTGCTCGACCATCACCAGCGTGCGGCCCTCCGTCACCTTGCGGATCAGTGCCACCGCGTGCTCGGTCTCCGAACGGCTCATCCCCGCCGTCGGCTCGTCGAGCAGGATGACGTCGCCGCCGCCGACGATGGTGATGCCGATCTCGAGCGCACGCTGCTCGGCGTAGGTCAGCACGCCGGCGGGCAGATCGCGCCGGTCGATGAGGTTGATCTGCTCGAGCACATGCTCGGTGCGCGCGGTGAGGTCCGCCAGGCCCTCGACCGCGCGCCACAGCGAGGTGCGGTAGCCCATCGACCACATCGCCGCGCAGCGGACGTTCTCGAACACGCTGAGGCGGGGGAAGATGTTGGTCACCTGGAAGCTGCGCGCCAGCCCGCGGCGGTTGATCTCGTACGGCGCGTGGCCGGTGATGTCGGCGCCGTTGAGCCGGATCCGCCCCGAGCTCGGCACGAGCCGGCCGCTGATGAGGTGGAACAGCGTCGATTTGCCGGCCCCGTTCGGGCCGATGACGGCGTGGCGCTCGCCGGCGGCGATGGCGAGATCGACCCCGCGGATGATCGGCACGCGGCCGAAATTCTTGTGCAGCGCTTCGAGTTCCAGGGCCGGCCCGGTCATCGTCCGCGGCCCTGCCGTGCCTCGGCGAGCGTCGTCGCCCAGACATTGCCGACGATGGGCAGCACGCGGCGGAAGCCGATGAAGCCCGGCACCGCCAGCAGCACGGCCAGGCTCCACGGCGCGGCGCTGGCCGCCTCCACCGGCACGTGCAGGAAGCGGAACGCGGTGCCGCCCTCCGAACCGGCGCTGAGCCGGTAGGCCATCTCAAGCGCCAGCGCAGCGCCGGCGAAGGTCACGAGCCCGAGCAGCAGCGCCAGCGCATAGGCCGGAGCCAGCCGATGCAGCAGCCGCGCGCGCCAGACCGGCGCATGCATGGCGATCAGACCGGCGATGCCGCCGGGCGCGAAGCTGACCATGACGATGAACAGCAGCCCGAGATAAAGCTGCCAGATCTCGGTGGCGTCGCTCAGCATCACCTGCAGGAAGGTGATGAGGATGGCGCCGATCACCGGCCCGGCGAAATTGCCGACCCCGCCGATATAGGTCATCAGCAGGACGATCCCCGAAGGCGCGGCGCCGACATTGGCGGCGTTCATGATCTCGAAGTTGATCGCGGTGAGCCCGCCGGCGATCCCGGCGAACAACCCGGCGAGGCAGAAGGCGATGAAGCGCACGCTCTGCGTGTTGTAGCCGATGAAGGCGGCCCGCTCCGGATTGTCGCGCACGGCGTTGCAGATGCGCCCGAACGGGGTGCGCGTGAGCGCGTACATCGCCATCATGCACAGCAGGCACCAGCCGGCGATGAGGTAATAGACCTGCAGCTGCGGGCCGAAATTGAGCCCGGCGACATGGAGCAGCTTGGTGCGGTTCGTGGTGATGCCGTCCTCGCCGCCGAAGAAGTCGCGCAGGATCAGCGCGCTCGCCCCCACCAGCTCGCCGAGGCCGAGCGAGATCATGGCGAACGCCGTGCCGCCCCGCCGGGTCGAGACGCTGCCGAAAATGATCCCGAAGAAGAGCCCGGCCGCGCCGCCGACCAGCGGCAGCAGCACCAGCGGCACCGGCAGATGCGCGCCGATGATCGCATTCATCGCATGCACGACGAGAAATCCGCCGAGCCCGTAATAGACCGCGTGGCCGAAGGAGAGCATGCCGGTCTGGCCGAGCAGCATGTTGTACGACAGCGCGAAGATGATCATGATCGCCATCAGGCTCATGGTCGTGAGCCCGGTGCCGGACGCGAACAGGTGCGGCAGCAGCAGGAACACCGCGGCGACGGCGAGCCAGAGCCCGGTGCGCGCCCATCCGCGGCCCCGCGCCGTCCGGCGCACACCGCTCTGCACCGCCGCGCTCATGTCTCGCGGGTTCCGAACAGGCCGCGCGGGCGGAAGATGAGGATCAGCACCAGCAGCAGATAGGGCACGATCGGCGCGATCTGGGCCACCGTCACCTGCGTGATCTCGGCGAAGAACGCGTCCGGCGCCAGGTGGGCGCCGAAGACCGCGAGCAGATCGCCGATCGAGACATTCATCGCCACGGCGAAGGTCTGCACCAGGCCGATGAGCAGCGAGGCGGCGAACGCCCCGGCGAGCGAGCCGAGCCCGCCGACCACGACCACGACGAACAGGATCGGCCCGAGCAGGCCGGCCATGTT
>JAJZFF010000181.1 GCA_021805485.1 Pseudomonadota bacterium | reverse complement strand
ATTGGTGTTGCGTCAAAACCACAAACCAGAACGGGATGTGACAATATCACGACGTTTGCCCCTCTGCCCGATCAAAGAAAACCCCGGCGTTTCCGCCGGGGTTTTCCATTCAGTCCGCAAGCCTTGCTCAGTGGAGGATGATTTCCACGCGACGGTTCTGCGGCTCGCGAACATTCGGGCCGGTCGGCACCAGAAGGTGCGTCTCGCCATAACCCTTGATCACGATGTCGTTCTTCGACACGCCATCCGCGACCAACTGAGCCGCAACGTTGTGCGCGCGCCGCAGCGACAGCTTCATGTTGTAGGCCGCCGCCCCCGAGGTGTCGGTGTAGCCGTTCACGTTCAGGCGCGTCACCTTCGTGGTTTCCGACGCCTTTGCCGCCTCGGAGACGATCTGCTGCGCCCGCGGTGTCAGGTTCGCCTTGTTCCAGTTGAAGAAGACGAGATAGGTGCGGGCCGGAGCCGGCGCCGGAGCCGCAACGGGCGTCGGCGCGGGAGCCGCAGCCGTGCCGCCTCGGAGACGATCTGCTGCGCCCGCGGTGTCAGGTTCGCCTTGTTCCAGTTGAAGAAGACGAGATAGGTGCGGGCCGGAGCCGGCGCCGGAGCCGCAACGGGCGTCGGCGCGGGAGCCGCGGCCGGAGCCGGCGGCGCGGGCGGGAACAACTCGTAGCGCAGCCCGACCAGGAACGTGTGATTGCCCGACTGGCCGACATTGATCTGGGTGTTCGGCACGGCGCCGGTATCGTTGTATTTCCGGTTATGGACCAGCGACATGTACTGGTACTGCGCTGTCACCGCGAGGCCGGGAACCTGCGGCAGGTCGTAGGCAACACCGGCGCTGAGGTCGTAGGCTAGGCTGCCATAGGTGCCGCCGTAGACGTCGCCGGACGTGTCCGCCACGCCGATATGCTGGAACTTCTGCCACTGATACCCGAGACCAGCGCCAACGAAGGGCACGAAATTGGTCCCGGTCGGGATGTCGTAATACCCGTTGACCATGAAGCCGTAGGTGTTGACGCCGCCGAAGGCGCGGTTCTTGCCCTCGACATTGTCATCGGCCTTCACGGCGTTATTACGGAAAAAATTGGTGTCGAGCTCGACCCGGAACCCGTTGCCGAGGCCGTAGCCGACGCCAAGCTGCCCGGCGTAATCGGGGCGGAACAGCAGGTTGCCGCCCCGCGCCCCGTTCGGCTGGGCGAAATCGTATTTCTGGTTCTGCATCAGGTTGGTGCCGATGCCGAGATCGACATAGGGACCGGTCACGGGCGGCGGATTCGCGGCCCGCGCCGCCTGCATGCCAAACGCGAGCGCGGCAGCGCAGCACGCGGTGCAGAGAATCGAGCGGTGGGTCATGTGGCCTCCATGCGGTTGTGTAATCGCTGGGAAGGTTGGTGCGGAATTATGTCGTTACAATGACGGATCCGGCCAGCGTGATCGCCGAAGCCGTTAACAATCGGTCATTGCGATTTAAGTTGCCGATCCGGAACAGACAAATATACGCTATCAGCCAGTCGAACACCCGATGAGGCGGAACGTCACGGCGGCATCGCCCACCACGGCGGCACCGGGCTCGGAGCGGATCAGCCATCCGCGGAACAGGTCGGAGGCGGCCTTGCCGTGCCGCACGGTCATGTACACCGCGGCATCCGGCGGCATGTCCGCCGGGCGGACGACGCAGGCGCCGATCGTCACCCGCAGCGCACCCTCGGTGAAGCTCGACCCGACGGGCGCGATGATCCTGTTCACCGCCCCATCGGTCTTCTCGAGCACGTCGAGAATCGCGGCCTGGCGCTGATCCCAGATCGGCTTGACCTGTTTCGGCGGCGCGGGCGGCGTCGCCTGGGACCCTTTCGGGCTCGCCGGTCCCGCGAAGGCGCCCCCCTGGCCACCCGGCAGGGTCGGCGCGTTCGGCAGATCCGGTGCGGGCAGCGCGCCATCCGGCATGGCGGGGCTCGGCGCCGAGGCAACGGGAGGGGCCTCCGGCACCGTCACCACCGACTGACCCGACTGCGCAAGCCCGAGGCCCGGCAGCGCCGCGAACATCGCGCCCCCCAAGACGAAGGCGCCGGCGCGACGGACACTCATTTCGGGGCCGGCGCCGAACTGCCGCCGCCGTTGGCCTTCGCCGTCGACGATGCCAGGTTGGCGGCGCTGAAGACAAACTTGCCGAGCAGGGATTCGATATTGATGGCCGATTGCGTGGCGGTGATCGCCTGGCCAGGCTTCAGCATGGTTTCCGATCCGCCGGGCGAGATAGAAAGGTAATCGCTGCCCAGCAGCGACGCACTCTCGATCGCGGCGCTGCTGTCCTTCGGAATCTTGACGTCCGGCTGGATGCGGAACTGCACGATCGCGGCATAGGTCTGCGGATCAAGCGAGGTGCGAGTCACCTCGCCGATCGTGACGCCGGCGATCTTGACCGGAGAGCCGACGGTAAGCGGACCGATGCTGCCGAAGCTTGCGCGCAGGTCATACCCGGCGCCGCCGACAGTGCGCGTTCGCGATGCCGCATAGGACAGGAACACGACGGCCGCGACGACCACGACCAGACCTGCGATGATTTCCGATATCCGATTCTTCATCTCGACCTTTCCGGCTTCCGCCGCGGCGGCTTGCCGCTCAGCCTTCCGGCGTCCAGGACTCGTAATCGCCAGTGGCCGGCCGCCGCGCGCCGCCGCGATAATCGTGGCCGCGCGGCCGGTACGAACCGGGCGTTCCCGTCAGGTTCGGCTGGTGCGGCTTCTGCCAGGGACGGCGCGACGCCTCGGATAGCGGCGCATCGGTCGTGAAGTGCAGCCAAGCATGCCATTCGGGCGGCACCAGCGAGGCCTCCCGCGAACCGCCGACATAGATCACCCAGCGGCGCTTCCGGCCGTCGGGCCGGCTGGCCCTGCGTTCCTCGAAATAGCGATTGCCGAAACTGTCCTGCCCGACCATCAGGCCGTGGCGAAGCGTGTGCAACGTCAGCCCGGGATTGGCGATCAGCCGGCGCAGACCGCCGAGCGAAGCCAGCGTCGGAACCGTTGACGCATCTGCCGTATCGCGGTGTTCGTTCATGCCGCCTGCTATACAGGAGACGGCCGGATCGGTCCATCCGCGCGCATTCGCATGTGCCTCTAGGCTTATCCACAAGATTTTGTGGCCGCGACCTGAATTTTCCACAAGATGACGCCAACCGCCGCTGGAAACCACATGAGGAACGCGTTAGGCTGGGAGCATGAGGAAGGATCCCGCCAGCAGGCATCGCCCGACACCGCACCGCGCGTGGCGCGGCATCCGGCTCAAACGGGTCGAGATCGGGATCGATCCCGACGCCGCACCTGAACCCGCCATCATTCCCGCCGACTGGACCGATCAGGCCGCGGCCGGGCTGGTAGCGCTGCGCGGCGACCGCACCTTGATCGGGATCGACCAGGCGGCAGATGCCTGGATCGCGCCGCTTGCTGCCGCCGCGGAGCGTCTGGGCCGCGACGAGGATGTCGCATCCGCGCTGCACCGCCTGGTCGCCACGCGCCGCGCCGCGCCGAGCCCCGGCATCTGGCAGGGGCGCGCCGAACCGGTGCCGGGCTTTGTCTTCAATCTGCCGCAGTTCCTCGATGAGAGTGGGATGTTCGACGCCGACGCGCTCGGCGAGGCGGTTGAACACGCGGTGCTTGCCCTCTCGCTGGCGCAGCCCTCGGCCCAGCGCCTCGCACTCGGGATGGCGGACCTCGCCCTGCTGCTGGCGCGGCTCGACATCGACTACGCCGGCCCCGCCGCACGCGATGTGGCCGCGACGATCGGCGCGCTGCTCACCGCCCATGCGGATATCGCCTCGGCCGGGTTGCTGGCGCGGGGCATCGCGCCGGGTTGCGCCATCACGCCGGTTCCAGTTCCCGCCAGTTGCGCCGTGCCCGGCCTGCGCGCTTCCCTGCTCGAGGCGCGCGAGCGGGCCATGGCCTGCGGCCTGCGCCAGCATCGCGGCCTGAGCGGGTTGCTGCCGCCGGGGCCGGTGGAGATGCTGCTCGGTGTCGAGACGGTGGGGATCGCCGCGCCGCTCTCGGCGCTGGATTCCGAGGGCGGGCTCGCTCGCTGGGCGCGGGCGCGGCTTGCCGCCTCTGGCCGCACGGCCGAGTCGGCGCTGGCCGCGAGTTTGGCAGGCGCCGATCCGTTCGGCGTAACCGATGCCGCCGGAATCGTCGCGATGCGCGAGGCCATCGCACCGGTCTGCGCCATCCTGCCCGAGGCACCGTCCGTTCCCGCGCCGCGCGCCGCCTCCGCCGGGCGCGGCAAGCTGCCGGCGCGACGGGGGGGCTATACCCAGAAGGTTTCGGTGGGCGGGCATCGGCTGTTCCTGCGCACGGGCGAATATCCGGACGGGCGCCTGGGCGAGATCATGATCTCGCTGCCGAAGGACTCCGCGACGCTGCGGGGCATGGCCGAGGCCTTCGCCGGGGCGGTCAGCATCGGGTTGCAGCATGGCGTGCCGCTGGATGAATTCGTCGATGAATTCGCCTTCACCCGCTTTGCGCCCGCCGGCGCAGTGGAGGGCGACGCGATGATCGGCCAGGCGACTTCGCTGCTCGACTACGTGTTCCGCCACCTCGCCACGACCTATTCGCAGCGGTCCGACCTCGCCGCACTCGACCTCGCCGACGAGGGGGCTGGGGCCGATGCCGCCGCACCGCTGCTGCCGCTTGACCTGCCGGAGACCGGAACCGGCCGGCCGAAGCGCCAGCGTCCTGTCCTGAAACTCGTGAGCTGACCGATGGATATACGAGCGCGCCTCGCCGAGAACGGCATAACCCTCCCGCCCGCGGCGAAGGCTGTGGCGAATTACGTGCCGGTGGTGGTCGCGGGGAGCATGGCTGTTGTCAGCGGGCAGTTGCCGCTCGTGGGCGGCAAGCTCGCGGTGGCGGGTAAGCTCGGCGACGGGGTGTCCGTCGAGGACGGGACCGCGGCGGCGCGCGCCTGTTTCATCAACCTGCTCGCGCAGATCGAGGCGCATGTCGAGGGCGGGCTCGATGCCGTGGCCCAGGTGGTGCGGCTCGGCGGTTTCATCGCGGCGACGGCGGATTTCGCCGAGCACGCCAAAGTGATGAACGGGGCATCCGACCTCGCGGTCGAGATTTTCGGCGAGGCGGGGCGGCATGCGCGCTCGACCGTTGGCGTTGCCTCGCTGCCGCTGAATGCAGCGGTCGAGGTCGAGGGGATGTTTTTGATCCGCTGATTGCGCCGCACCGCCCTTGCGCGTATCTCCCGGTTGCACTGCGAAAGGGGAGATCAGATGAGCGCCATCGCCGATATCACCGCACGGGAAATTCTTGACAGCCGCGGCAATCCGACCGTCGAGGTGGATGTGATCCTGGATTCGGGCGCGATGGGGCGCGCTGCCGTCCCCTCCGGCGCCTCGACAGGAGCGCATGAGGCCGTCGAACTGCGCGACGGCGACAAGGCACGCTTCGGCGGCAAGGGCGTGCAGCGCGCGGTCGAGGCGGTCGAGGGCGAAATTTTTGACGCGATCGGCGGGATGGACGCCAGCGAGCAGGTCGCCATCGACGAGACGATGATCGATCTCGACGGCACGCCCAACAAGTCCCGCCTGGGGGCGAACGCGATTCTCGGCGTGTCGCTCGCGATCGCCAAGGCCGCGGCGGACGAGATCGGGCTGCCGCTCTACCGCTATCTCGGCGGCGTCTACGCTCGCACCCTGCCGGTGCCAATGATGAACATCATCAATGGCGGCAAGCACGCGGACAATCCAATCGACATCCAGGAATTCATGATCCAGCCGGTGGGGGCCGCAAGCATCGCCGAGGCGGTGCGGATGGGCTCGGAAGTGTTCCAGGCGCTGAAGAAGATTCTGCACGATGCCGGGCACAACACCAATGTCGGCGATGAGGGCGGGTTCGCGCCGGGGCTGAAATCGGCCGAGGAGGCGCTGGGCTTCATGACGCGCGCCGTTGAAGCGGCGGGATACCGGGCCGGCGAGGACATCGCCTTCGCGCTCGATTGCGCGGCGACCGAGTTCTTCAAGGACGGCAGGTATCACCTGGAGGGCGAGGGCAAGGTGCTCGATGCCGGGGGGATGACCGACTATATCGCTGCACTGGCGAACAGCTTCCCGATCGTCTCGGTCGAGGACCCGCTGGCCGAGGATGACTGGGAGGGCTGGGCCCATTTCACCAGCACGCTCGGCAGCGCGATGCAGGTGGTGGGCGATGACCTGTTCGTCACCAACCCGACCAGGCTGCGGCGCGGGATCGCGGCGAAATCGGCCAATTCTATCCTGATCAAGGTGAACCAGATCGGTACGCTGAGCGAGACGCTGGAAGCGGTGGAACTCGCGCAGCGGGCGGGGATGACGGCGGTGATCAGCCATCGTTCGGGCGAGACCGAGGATGCGACCATCGCCGATATCGCGGTGGCGACAAATGCCGGGCAGATCAAGACCGGGTCGCTGGCGCGGTCGGACCGGGTGGCGAAGTATAACCAGCTGATCCGCATCGAGGCGGAACTCGACGTTGCAGGACGCTTCGCCGGGCGGACCATCCTGCGCGGCTAGAGCATCATCCGATCAGATGGAGACATCTGATCGGATAAATATGCTTCGCCATCAATAGGATAGAGCACTGCATCCGACCAGGAAGGATCGGAAAGTGCCCGGAGCGTACTCATTCAGTAATCGAACTGGTAGGTCAGGCCGACCGATTCGCCGGGGCCGGCGGTGCCACCGGTGCCGCTGTTCGACTGCACCTCGGTTTTGAGTTTCAGGCCCTTGTAGAGATTGATCTCGACTTTCGCGCCAGTGCCGCCGCCGGTAGCGGATTGCTGGGCGCCGACATAGACGCCAGGGGCAACGTAGCGGCCAGCATTGATCGTCGGCGCGCTGGTGCCGCCGCCGATCGAGAGCTGGTCGAGCCCGAGCGCGTTGCGCAACCCGCCGATCACATTCGGCCCGCCGCCGCTGATTCCGGCGAGGTCGGCCAGCGAGGCTGCGAGCGAGGCCGCCTGCAGCGCCGAGAGATTCTGCGTGCTGGAGCCGTAGAGCAGATGCGCCAGCACCTCGTCCGACGGTAGCGAGGGTGTGCTGGAGAGGGTGACCTTCGGCGCACTTGCCGCACCGGTAAGCGCCAGGGTTGAGATGGTGCCGTCCGTGGCGGTGCCGCTCACCTCGAGGTCGATCACCGGCATCACACCGTTGCCGTTGAAGCGGACGGTGCCGCGGCTGAGGTTCAGCGTCTGGCCGCCGAGATTGAAATAGCCGCGGATCAGGTGGAAGCCGCCGGTCGGCTGCGGCGCGGCGAGCGAGCCGCCGACATGCAGCCGACCGCCGAGATTGGCGAACAGGCCCTTGCCGCGCACGAACACCTCGTTGCGGGCATCCACCGTGACATCGAGCGCCACGTTCGGGCCGGGGGCGGCAGGCGGCGGCGGGCGGGCGCCCTTGCGCCGGATATCGAGCTTGACCACCGAGGGCGGCAGGCCCTGCGGGATCTGGATATTTGCCGTCTCGATCGCGACGGTGCCGGCGAGCCTGGTGCCGGTGTCGATATCGCCGGTGAGGCTGAGCGCGCCACCGAGGCGCTCGGTCAGGATATCGCTCGCGACCGGGCTCGCGTGATGGAAGGCGATCCGCAGGTCGACCGGCATCGGCTTGGCGAGGCCGAATGTGCCGGAGCCGTCGATCGTGCCGGCTCCAGCCTTGGCCGAAAGACGGTCGAGACGGAGGGTGCGACCGGCGGCGGTGACCGTGGCGTCGATCGCCGACAGGTCAAGCCCGCTCGCGATGTTCTGCAGCCGGCCGCCGGCAAGGGTGAGCGTGCCGGCGGCGCGCGGCGCGGCCGGCGTGCCGGTGACCCGGAGATCAGGGGTCAGGATGCCGCCGACCACGGTGCCGCCGGCGGCGGTGAGCGGGTCGACCAGGCGGAGATCGGTGCGGCCGGTCAGGGCGAGGTCGATCTTGCCCGCGGTCGAGAGCGGCGCGGTGCCGGCGAGGGCGAGATCGGCCCGGTTGCCGAGGGCGAGGCGCGCGGTGCCGCGGACGCTCTGGCCGAGCAGGGTTTCATGGGCGGTGAGATCGGCCGGCGGCAGCGACGAGGCGGGGCCGGTGAGCAGGCGCATGGATTTCGCCGCGAGGTCGACCGTGCCGCGCGGCGTGCGCGGCGTGCCGGACAGACGGGCGCGGGCGGTGATGATGCCGGAGGCGGCGAGTTTCGGATCGGCCGCGTGGAGCAGCGACGCCGAGAGATTGTCGAGCCGGAACGACAGGTCCATCGGGCCGTTGAACGCGAGCGGGGCGGTGCCGTCGAGGCTGAGGCGGGCGGCGCCGAGAGTCGCGGCGATGGTGCCGCGCATGGCATGGCCGCGCAGGGTCTCGCGGGCGGCGAGTGTTGCGCGCGGCAGCAGTCGCGGCGATGGTGCCGCGCATGGCATGGCCGCGCAGGGTCTCGCGGGCGGCGAGTGTTGCGCGCGGCAGCTTCGCGCCCGGACCGGCGGCGAGGCCGAGGCCCTTGCCATCCAGCGTGATGGTGCCGGCGGGGACGGCGAGCGTGCCGGTGAGATGGGCGGTGGCGTCGAGCAGGCCGGTGGCGGCGAGTTTCGGATCGGCGGCGCGAGCGATATCCGCAGGGAGGTTGGTGATTTTCGCGGCGAGGTCGAGCGACGGGCGGATGGTGCCGTCAGCGGTGATCCGAGCCGCACCGCCGAGGCCGCCCAAGGCAAGGGCGAGATGGCGGACCGAGGTGGCCGCACCGGCGCTGATGGTGGCCGGGCCGAGCAGGCGGGCGGTGACGCCGCGGGCGGCGCCGTCAAGTTTCGCGAGGTGGATGGTGCGGGTCTTGCCATCAAGCGTGGCGCCGAGATCGAGCTGCGCCGGCTTGCCGGCGAGGCGCGCGAAGCGGCCCGCGGCGGTGACGGCGAGCGCGGTCACGCTGCCCTTGGCGGTGAGGGTCAGGTTGCCCGATGCCGCCTTGCTGTCGAGGCCGGTGAGGGTCGCGGTGGCGTCGATCGCGGGGGTCTGGGCGAGATGGGCGATCGTCGCGTCGATCCGCGCGGCGCGGAGGGCGGCGGTGTTGCCATAGGCGAGGTGGCTGGCGGTGAGTGCGATGGCGGCTGGCTGGCCGGACTGGTGGGTGAAATCGGCGGCGAGCGCGCCGGCGAGCTTCATGTGCAGCAGGGGGGCAAGATCGGCGAGACGCGTC
Organism: Pseudomonadota bacterium; assembly: GCA_021805485.1. The sequence continues at coordinate 2,756 of JAJZFF010000181.1, read as the reverse complement.
ATGGCGAGGTGCATCGCGCCGTCGGGCAGCATCGCGCCCGGGGCGCGGGTGATGCGCCCCTGCCCGCGCAGCGATTTCCAGGACAGGGTCTTCAGGTCGAGATCGAACGCGCCGGCGGCGCTGCGGGCGAAGCTGGCGCTGAGCGAAAGCGGCGAATCGTAGAGCGAGCCGGTGCCCGTGAGGTTCCCCTGCGGCGCGGCGGGCAGATGGGTGGCGTCGATGGTGACGTGGAACGGGCCGGATTTCACGCCCTTCGCGGTCACGAGACCGTCGACCGTGCCATGCAGGGCCAGATCGTCCGGCGCGCCGTCGATGGCGAGTGTTTCGGTGACGTGGCCGGCGAGGCGCGGATCGGCCAGACCGAGATCGGGCTGGGTGAGCGTGCCCTTGAGGGCGACACGCGACCTTGTGGCGGTGCCGGCGAGCTTCGCCTTCAGGGCGGCCATGTCGAGCGTCAGGCTGTGGATGGTGGTGGTGCCGCGGGCGAGGGTGAAATCGCCCGCGAGCGTGGCGCGCTTGCCGACCAGGACGGGGACGGGCTTCGCCGCCTTCGTGATTTCCACCGTGTCGTCGAAGTGAAGTGTCGTGGTATTGTCTTGATGTTTCGCGACGACGTGCAGGACGGTGCGGCCGCCGAGCGTCTGCTTGCCGAGGGCGGCATAGGGCGCGAGTTCGGGAATGGTGATGGTGAGATCGGCGCCGGGGGCGGTTGGCGAGAGGTCAACCGTGCCGGTGCCGTGCGCCTTGAGATCGCCGAGGGCGCTGGCGAAGTGCAGGACGGCATGGTCGCGCGGACCGGTGATGGTCAGCGAAAGGTCGACCGGCTTCTTCGCGAGATCGGGCTGGCCGGCGATGCCGGCGAAGGCGGCGATGGGGCCGCCGGGCGGTTCGTGGACGGTGAGATGCGCGTTCACCCTATTGGCATCGAGGGTCGCGGCGAGACGGTAGGTGCCGGGGGCGTCGAGCGAGGTGGCGTCGATCTGGGCGGCGATGTCGTCGAGCGATTTCGCGCGGGCATGGCCGGTGACGTTCAGCGCGAGCGGGTGGCCGAGCACGGGTTTCGCGAGGGCAAGGCGGCCGATTTCAAGATGGCCCAGGACCAGCGAGATTTTCGGGATGCTGCTCGCGGCGGATTGTTTCGGCTTCGGTTTCGCTGCTGCGGGCACAGGCTGGCGCAGGATGTCGATGCGTTTCGCGGGCGGATTGTTTCGGCTTCGGCTTCGGTTTCGCGGCTGCGGGCACAGGCTGGCGCAGGATGTCGATGCGTTTCGCGGTGAGGTCACTGATGTCGATCGTGCGGTGCAGGAGCGCAAACGGCGACCAGCGGAGGACGGCGTCGTCGATGACGAGATACCGGCCCTTGCGGTCGGCGATCGCGATGCGCCGTGCGGCGATGTATTTCGGGAAATGACCGGCGAGGCCGGTGATCCTGACCGTGCCGCCGGAGAGCGCGTTGATCTCGTGTGCGGCGAAGTTGCGGCCGGCGCCGGTGTTCAGCGCGATGTCGAGCGCGAGGACGGCAAGGACCGGCAGGCCGATCAGGATGGCGGCGATCCAGAGAATGACTTTGAAGACCCGGCGCATCAGAAGGCCTGTCCGAGACCGATATAGACGGCGAAGGAGGAACTGCCGGGCGCGCGGTTGACCGGGACGCCCACATCGACGCGCAGCGGACCGATGCCGGTGTAGTAGAGCAGGCCGAGACCGGCGCCGACGCGCAGCGTGCCGGTGAAGGGCGTGCCGTTGGCCGAAACCTGGCCGGCATCGATGAAGGGGGCGATTCCGAAATGCTTGCCGATGCGCTGGCGGAATTCGGTTTCCAGCGCGTCGATTGCAGTGCCGCCCTCGGGAATGCCGTCGGGGAAGAGCGGGCCGACGGTCTGGTAGGTGAAGCCGCGCACGGTGCCGGTGCCGCCGGCGTAGAAGCGCTGGTCGGGCGGGATCTGGAATTGCGAGGCGCCGAAGATGCGGCCGAGCACGCCGTGCAGCGCCAGCACGCCGCGACCGGGGGCTTCGAGATTAATGTAGGTGCTGCCCGTAAGTTCGGTGATGACAAAGGGTTTCGATCCGGCGCCGAGGGCGAGCGTGGGGGTGACGTGCAGCGCGAGCTTCACGCCACGCGTGGGATTGAGGAGCGAATTCGCGGTGTCGTAGGACAGGGTCACGGGAAGCTGGAGGTGTCGTAGGACAGGGTCACGGGAAGCTGGAGCAGGCGGTAGGTGCGGCTGACGCCTTCCTGGTTCACCTTCTCGAAGACGAAGCCGGCGCCGTAGTCGAGCGTGAGATGCGGGCCGAGCGGGCGGGCGACGATGGCGCGGCCGAGAAAGGCGGTGCGGCTGTAGGCGGGGAGGTATTGCTTGAGCGCCTCGATCGTCGCGGCCATCGACTGACCGGGGCGGATGAAATCGGGCACGCGGTAGGTCGCCTTCGCATCGTAGCCGGGGGAGACGACATAGGTGTGCTTGCCGAAGGTCGCGGTCTGGCTGCGTCCGCTTCCGGCGATGCCGGTGGCGCCGATCGACAGGGTGAGGCTCTGCGCCTCGCCGAACAGATCGCGGTCGGTCCAGGAGACATTGGCGTCGATGCCGAGGTCGGAGGAATAGGAGGCGCCGAGGGCGACGGTGTGGCGCTTGCGCTCGCGCACGGTGAAGGTGACGGGCACCTGGCCGGCGGGATGCGGCGCGGCGGCCGTGCTGGCGGTAACGGAAGAAAATACGCCAAGGCCGAGCAACTGGTCGCGCGCTGCGTCCAGCGCC
>JAJZFF010000571.1 GCA_021805485.1 Pseudomonadota bacterium | reverse complement strand
CCTCGAGCACGCCGCAACCCATGGCGGCTACGACGTCGTCGTCCACAATGCCGGCATCACCCGCGACCGCACCATCGCCCGCATGAGCCGCGCCGAGTGGGACCAGACGATGCGGGTCAACCTGCTCGCCCCCCTGCGCATCACCGAGGCGCTGCTCGGCGCCGGCGCGCTCGGCCCCAACGGCCGCATCATCGGCGTCTCCTCGATCGCCGGGATCGCCGGCAATCCCGGCCAGACCAACTATGCCGCGACCAAGGCCGGCGTGATCGGCATGGTCGACGCGCTCGCCCCGCGCCTCGCCGCGCGCGGCGCCACGATCAACGCCGTCGCCCCCGGCTTCATCGAGACGCGCATGACCGCCGCCATCCCCTTCGCCATCCGCGAGGCCGGACGGCGGATGAACGCGATGGGGCAGGGCGGCCGGCCGGAGGATGTCGCCGAGGCCATCCTCTGGCTCGCCGAGCCGCGCAGCGCCGGGGTCAACGGCAACATCGTCCGCGTCTGCGGCCAGAGCCTGCTGGGCGCCTGAAATGCGGACCGATCCGTGGAATGGCGTCCCCTCCGAAACCCTCGCCGCCGTGCCCTCCGCGACATCCCTCCGCCGCCGGGCGGTCGCGAGCCTCCGCCGTCGCGGCCGCGCCGGTGCGCTCGACCCGGTCGTCCTTTGCCGTCGCGCGACAATCGAGGCACGCCGCGCCCACGCCTATGCGAAACTCTGCGGCTTCGGGGAGCGCTGCGGCATCCCGGTGTTGTTTCCGCACCTGCTCGGCTTTCCGCTGCACATGGCGCTGATGCTCCGCCCCTCCTTTCCGTTCCCTGTCATCGGTCTGGTCCATATCGGGAACGCGGTCCGCCAGCATGTCCGGCTGGACTCAGGCGATGCTGTCGAGGTCGCGGCGCGTTTCGGCGGGTGGATCGCCCACGAAAAGGGCCAGGCCTTCGCGATCGAGACGCGCATCCTTCGCGCTGGTCTGCTGGTCTGGGACAGCCGCAGCATCTATCTGCGGCGCGGCGCGCCGGGAACGCTGGGCGCGCCGTATCAGGGCGTCGCGACGCCGGGGGGCGCGCTCGCCGCGCTGCGCCGCGTCGATCTGAAGGCGAGCCTCGGCCGGCGCTACGCCGCGGTTTCGGGCGATGCCAACCCGATCCACACCTCGGCGATGGCCGCCCGGCTGTTCGGCTTTCCCCGCCCGATCGCCCACGGCATGTGGAGCAAGGCGCGGGCCATCGCCGCCCTGCTGCCCGATGCGCCGGTCGAGACCCTGGCCGCCGAGGTCGCCTTCAAGGCTCCCGCCTTCCTGCCCGGCGGCGCCTGCCTGCTGGCCGGCCCGCCGGCGGAACCGCGCATTTTCGAACTCCGCGACCGGCGCGAGGCGAGGCCGCATCTGCGCGGCACGCTCGCCTTCCGTGCCGCCTGCTGAAGGAGACAGATTTGCTCACCTCACCCTCCCTCCGGCGCGTCGCGATCATCGGCGGCACGCGGATTCCCTTCGCCCGCGCCAATACCGCCTATGCCGAGGCCTCCAACCAGGACATGCTGACCGCCGCCCTGCAGGGCCTCATCGACCGCTACCGCCTCGGCGGCGAACGGCTCGGCGAGGTCGTCGCCGGAGCCGTGCTCAAGCACAGCCGCGACTTCAACCTCACCCGCGAATCCATTCTCTCCACCACGCTCCGCCACGACACCCCGGCCTATGACATCCAGCAGGCCTGCGGCACCGGGCTCGAAGCCGCGCTGCTGGTCGCCAACAAGATCGCCCTCGGCCAGATCGATGCCGGCATCGCCGGCGGGGTCGACACCACGTCCGACGCGCCGATCGCGCTCAACGAAAAGCTGCGCAAGCTGCTGCTCAAGGCCAATCGGGGCCGCACCACCGGCGAGAAGGTGAAAACCCTCGCCGGCATCCGCCCGTCCATGCTGCTGCGCCCGGCGCTGCCCCGCAACGCCGAGCCGCGCACCGGCCTGTCGATGGGCGAGCATTGCGAGCAGATGGCGAAGCGCTGGCGCATCCCCCGCGCGGCGCAGGACGAGCTCACCGTCGCCAGCCACCGCAACCTCGCCGCCGCCTATGGGCGCGGCTTCTTCAACGACCTCATCGTGCCGTTCCGCGGCCTGACGAAGGACGGCAATCTCCGCCCCGAGATCGACCCGGCGAAGCTCGCGACGATGAAACCCGTGTTCGACCGCAAGGGCGGCACCATGACGGCGGCGAATTCCACCCCGCTGACCGATGGCGCGGCCGTCGTCCTGCTCGCCTCCGAGGAATGGGCGCAGGCGCGCAACCTTCCGGTTCTCGCCTATCTGCGCACCGGCGAGGCGGCGGCGGTCGATTTCGTCGATGGCGAGGAAGGCCTGCTGATGGCGCCGGCCTATGCCGTGCCGCGGATGCTCGGCAAGCTCGGCATCACCTTGCAGGATTTCGACTACTACGAAATCCACGAGGCCTTCGCCGCCCAGGTGCTCTCGACCCTGGCCGCCTGGGAAAGCCCCGACTACGCGCGCGACCGCCTCGGGCTCGACGCCCCGCCCGGCGCCATCGACCGCACAAGGCTCAACGTCAACGGCAGCTCGCTCGCCACCGGCCACCCCTTCGCCGCGACCGGCGGGCGGATTCTGGCAACGCTGGCGAAGATGCTGGCCGAAAAGGGGGCCGGACGCGGCCTGATCTCGATCTGTGCCGCGGGCGGGCAGGGTGTCGTCGCGGTGGTGGAGCGCTGAGGGAAAGTGATATGACCGATACAATGCAGGACAGTG
>JAJZFF010000669.1 GCA_021805485.1 Pseudomonadota bacterium | reverse complement strand
GGTTCAGGCGATGCGCCGCCACCTATTATGACGGGGAGGGGCATTTCTCGGTTCTGGTGAACCGGTCGCGCGACCTGATGTGCGCGTTGAGGGAGCACGCCGGATAGGCTCGTCGTCACCCTGGCGCGCGTCGCGATCAGCGGGAATGGACGTCCCAGGCGAGGGACGGGCGGGTTACCGGTCCGCGACCCGGAGCCCGTCCTGGCGCATGACCCGCCGGGAGGTTCCGATCGCGGCCGCGATCTGCGCCTTCGAGGCATGTGCGGCGCCGGCGCCGAGCTTCACCTTGCCATCCGGCTCCGGGATGGTGATCGGCTCGACCAGGACCCGCGCCACGCCTTCGCGGATCATGCCGAGGCGGATCGCGACCTCCGGACTGACATCGAGCATGCGGCTTTCGACATTCGGCCCCCGGTCCGCGACCGTGACGGTCGTGCTCGTGCCGTTGGTCAGGTTGACGACCCTGGCAACCGTGCCAAGCGGCAGCGTCTTGCTGGCGGCCATCGGCGCGTGAGGATTGAAGCGCTGGCCGTCGGCGGTGCGCCGGCCGGCGAAGCGGCGCGCGTAATAGGACGCCCTGCCGGTCTCGCTGCGTCCCGAGAGATCGAGCGGCGGGCGAAGAACGGCCGGCACCGCGACGGGAGGCATCGTACTGAGCCGTTTTGCGACGGTCAGCGCGGGGAGCGCCTGCGGAGGCGGTTCGGCAGGCGGCGGCATCGCGAGAGTGGCCCGCGGCGCCTTGGTGGCGCAAGCGGCCAGGCCCGCCATGCAGAAGGCGATCGCGCCCATCCTGAGCCATGCTCCGGCCCGGCGCCCGACCGCGACATTCCGCTCTCCCGACTCAAGGGCGCATCTTGGTGATGGGTCCATGGGCGGAGGTTATGAGGAGAATGCATGGCCGAAATGTGGCAGGCTTTGGGCGGTCGGAAACGTCGCGATCAGGGCGTCGTGCGGTCAGGGCGAGCGCGGCGTATGTCCGGTCGCGTCGTGGACCAGGAGATGCCGAAGCCGGAACCCATGGCTGGCGGAGAGGCGCTCCCCCACGCGCAGCCGGTGGCATTGGCAGACCGCCGCCTCGTAGCAGAGAAGACAGGACGGCTTCGCCGAGGCCAGTTCCGCGGCCTCCGCCAGCGCGAACGCGGCTTCCGGCGTCGCCAGACGGTCGTCGACAATGCGCCAGAACTCGTCCCATCGCCGCCGGCGATTGGCCTCGCGCCCCGCTGCCGGCGTGCCGAGCGCCCGCAGGTGCTGGTAGCCGATCCCCGCCGCCTCTAGACCCGCGGCGAGTTGCCGCTTCGAAAAACCCGCGCGCCGCGAGAGCGGCAGGTCCCTGACATCGATCACCTGGCGAACACCGGCTTCGCGCAGGCACCGCACGAAATCATCGAAGCCGCATTTCTCGTAGCCGATCGTGGCCAGTTCATCGGTGTCCATGGGCGGATTATAGACACCGGGGCGGCGAAGTCGAACACGCACCCGGCCACCCGCCATCACGGAAACTGCCCGGGCCCGCCAGCCGCCGGCGGCGGTTGCAAAACCGGAGCCGCCGCCGGATATGTGCGGCGACGGGGTATCTTTCAGGACTGCCGGACGTGAGCGAAAGGCCGATTTCACAAGTGCGATCCGGGCCGGGCGGCGCCCGCTGCCCAGGGCGGAGGACGATCTGACATGGGACGCATCATCTGGCTCGCCTCCTATCCGAAATCCGGCAACACCTGGCTGCGGGCCTTCCTGCAGAACTACATCCTCGATGACGGCCGCCCGCAGGACATCAACCGACTGACCCTGCTTTCGACCGGCGAGAGCGGCGCCTCGCTCTACCGGCCTTTCATGGCGGAACCGGATGCGACGCTGTCGGCTGAAGCGGCCGCCCGCCTGCGCCCCGCCGTCCACCGCGCGATCGCGGGCGCCGACCCGCAGCGGGTCTTCGTCAAGACGCACAATGCCAATGTCGACCATGCGGGCACGCCGCTCGTGACGGCCGGGGTCACCGATCGCGCGATCTACCTGGTGCGGGATCCGCGCGATGTCGCGGTTTCCTACGCGCATCACCTCGGCATCGGCCATGACGCGCTGATCGACCTGATGGCGGATGATCGCGCGGTGTCGGGAGACAACGTCCACAAGGTGACGGAATTCGTCGGCTCCTGGAACCGGCATGTCGAGTCATGGACCGCGCAGCCCACCTGGCCGACGATGGTGTTGCGCTACGAAGATCTGCTCGCCGAACCCGCCGATGGATTTGGCGACGTGATCCGCTTTCTTGGCGCGGAGCCCGATCGCACCCGCCTTGCCCGCGCGATCCGGCACAGCGCGTTCGACGTCCTCGCGGCACAGGAACGCGAACTTGGCTTTGTCGAACGGCCGGGGACGGCGCCGCTCTTCTTTCGCAGCGGGCGCGCCGGACAGTGGCGCGACGCGCTGTCGGAGCGGCAGAGCCGCGTGGTGGAGCACACCCAGGCGCCCCAGATGCGCCGCTTCGCCTATCTCTGATCAAGGTCGGGGCCGCGCGCCTTGCCAAAGCGCGCGGGACGGCTCCGGCATGACTGTGGGCTTCCAGCATCGATGAAATCGGATCATGGTGCCCGACCGGGCCACTTGTTCCGTTCGCCCACCCGGAGACCCATGCAAGAGATCCTTGTGCTCGCGGATGCGATCCTTGCGCTGCATGTGATCGTCATCCTGTTCAACGTGGCGGGGTTGGTCGCAATCCCCGTCGGTGCCCGCCTCGGTTGGCGGATCGTTCGTGTCGCGTGGCT
>JAJZFF010000547.1 GCA_021805485.1 Pseudomonadota bacterium | reverse complement strand
CCGACGGAAGGAGATCGCATGGGCTCCCTGGTTGACCGCGTCCTGGCGCGGCAATTCTGGCGAGGATCGGTCGCGTCTCGAGCCGCGGCTGAGACCCCACGCCCGGCGCCCGGCGCGCCGCCGGCCAGCGCGGCGGGCGCCGCCGCAGGCGCGGCCACGGAACCCGAGGCGAGCCTCGGCGCCGCCGCGGCCCGCGCGGCGCTGCGCGACGATCTCTGCGGTCCCGGGCTCAGCCTGCCCGGTGGCGCGTCCGAGGCGCAGCGCCTCGTGCGTCCGCTCGGGCTCTCCGAACAGACGACATTGCTGATGCTAGGTGCCGGCCGGGGCGGCGAGGCGGCGGCGATCGCCAGCGGCTTCGGCACCTGGATCGAGGCGTACGAGGCCGATCCCGCCCAGAGCGCGCGGGCGCAACTGCTCCTGCAACAGACCAATCTGTCGCGCCGCGTCCGGCTCTCCAGCTGGGAACCGAAGGCACCGGAGCTGAATCGGCACCGCTGCCAGCACGCTTTCTCCATGATGTCCCTGCGCGGCGCGGCGCCTGAACCGGTGCTGCGGGCCATCGCCGATATGCTCGGGCCCGGCAGCCAGCTCGTCCTGCTCGAATTCGTCGCCCCGACGCCGCTCGATCCGTCCGACCCCACGGTCGCCGCGTGGCTGCGTGCCGAGGAACTCGCCGGGCCGCTCGGCAGCGAGGCCGCGATCACGAGCAGCCTGACCGGGCTGGGCTTCGACGTCCGCATCACCGAGGATCTCTCGGCGCTGCATCGCACCCAGGCCTTGGGAGCCTGGCAGGAGCTGCTCAGCCGCCAGCGTGGCCGCAAGCTGCAGCCCGCGACCGCGGCGGTGATGGTGACGGAAGCCGAGCGCTGGCTGCTGCGCCTGCGGCTGATGCAGGACCACAGGCTTCGCCTGGTGCGCTGGCATGGTATCCTGGGCGTGCCGCCTCCGCGCCAGGCGGCGTCTTGACAGGGCGGCGTCTTGACAGGCCGGGGCGCGCAGCCTAGCAACCCGCGACATTTCCGCGAGTTCCGGGGCGCCTGACGATGAAAATCCGCAACAGTCTGAAATCGGCGAAGCTGCGCGACAAGAATTGCCGCGTCGTCCGCCGCCATGGCCGGGTCTATGTCATCAACAAGAAGAATCCGCGCATGAAGGCGCGGCAGGGCTGACGCGCAGGCACCTTGCGAGGCGCACCGATCGGGGCCATTTTGCCGCGGTCGGGGCTGCTGGGAGTGGTGCCATGATCGCATTGCCGGAACCGAAGGCCGAGGTGCTCGCCCGCCGCGACGATATCGTCGCCGGCCTCAGGGCGCTGTTGCCCGCGGACGCGGTGATCGCCGAGCCCGAGCGGCTGCGTCCCTACGAAACCGATGGTCTGACCGCCTACCGCCAGATCCCCCTGGCCGTGGCTCTGCCCTCGACCACCGACGAGGTCGCCGCGGTGATGGCGTTCTGCCATCGCGAAGGGGTGCGAGTCGTGCCGCGTGGCGCCGGCACCAGCCTTTCCGGCGGCGCCCTGCCACTGGCGGATGCGATCGTGATCGGTCTGATGCGCCTCAACCGCATCCTCAGCGTCGATTACGCCGACCGCGTTGCCGTGGTGCAGGCCGGGGTGACGAATATCGGCATCACGCAGCGCGTGCAGGAGGAGGGGTTCTTCTACGCTCCGGACCCGTCCAGCCAGCTCGCCTGCATGATCGGCGGCAACGTCAACATGAATTCCGGCGGCGCGCACTGCCTGAAATACGGCGTGACCGCGAACAATCTGCTCGGCCTCAGGATCGTCACCGTCGAGGGCGAGATCGTCGAGATCGGCGGCGCGCATCTCGATGCCGCCGGTTATGACTGGCTCGGCCTGCTCACCGGCAGCGAGGGCCAGCTCGCCATCGTCACCGAAGTCACGGTGCGCATCCTGCGCAGCCCGGAAGGGGCGCGTGCCATGCTGGCCGGGTTCCGCGCCAACGAGGTCGCCGGTGCCTGCGTCGATGCCATCATCTCCTCGGGCATCATCCCGGTTGCGCTCGAATTCATGGATCGCCCGGCGATCCATGCCTGCGAGGCCTTCGCCCACGCCGGCTACCCGCTCGATGCCGAAGCGCTGCTGATCATCGAGGTCGAGGGCAGCGTCGAGGAGCAGGACCGGCTGCTCGGGCAGATCCGCACCATCTGCGAGCGCTTCGATCCGGTCAGCCTGCGCGTGGCGCAGACGGCGGAGGAATCAGCGGCGATCTGGAAGGGCCGCAAGGGCGCGTTCGGCGCCGTCGGGCGCATCAGCCCGGACTATCTCTGCATGGACGGCACGATCCCGACCTCGCGTCTGCCGGAAGTGCTCGGCCGCATCGGCGCCATGAGCCGCGAATACGGGCTGCAGGTCGCCAACATCTTCCACGCCGGGGACGGCAATCTGCACCCGCTCATCATGTTCGACGCCAACGATCCGGCCTCGATGCACAAGGCCGAGTGTTTCGGCGCCGACATCCTCAAGCTCTGCGTCGAGGTCGGCGGCTGTCTCACCGGCGAGCATGGCGTCGGCGTCGAGAAGCGCGACCTGATGGACGTGCAGTTTACCCCGACAGAGCTGGACCAGCAGCGCCGCATCAAGTCCGCCTTCGATCCCGGCTGGCTGCTCAATCCCCACAAGGTCTTTCCGCTCGCCGCCGCGGCGGCATGAGCGTGCTGGCGCCGGAGAGCGAGGCCGAACTCGCCGCCAGCATCCGGTCCGCCTGGGAGGCAGGCGAGCCGCTCGCCATCCAGGGCAATG
>JAJZFF010000227.1 GCA_021805485.1 Pseudomonadota bacterium | reverse complement strand
GCGCTCGCCGGTGGCGTCGCGCTTCACCGCCCCGCGCCCGACGATGCCGGTGAACAATTCCCCGCTCGCCGGCAGGTAGACGGCGCCGAGCACGGCCCGCACGCCGCGCACCAGGCCGATATTGACGGTGAATTCGTCGCTGCCGCGCGCGAACTCGCGCGTGCCGTCGAGCGGATCGACGAGCCAGAACGCGTCGGTGGCGGGAGGGTCCTGGCCGGCAGCGACCTCCTCCTCGGCGATCACCGCGATGTCCGGCGTTGCCGCGCGCAGCCCGCGCAGGATCAGCGCCTCGGCGGCGTGATCGGCCGCCGTCACCGGCGAGGCGTCCTCCTTGCGCAGCACCGCGAACCCCTCGGCGCGCACGGCCAGGATCGCCGCTCCGGCCTCGGTGGCGAGGTGGGCGGCGAGGCGGAGCAGATCATCGTCGGTCACGGCGGCGCTTCCGTTATGGGGGGACGGGCGCGGTGTGGCGGCAAATCGGGGCGGGATCAAGGCGCGGCCGAGTCGCGGTGGGCGGCGCTCGCCGCGAGGCCGCCCACCGACCGGGTTCAGCGCGGCGCCTGCCAGCCTTTGTACTGGGCGACGTTGTCGCGCGTGATCAGTTGCGGGTCGAGCAGCACCACCGGCTGCGCCGGCTTCCTGCCTTGCAGCGCCTCGTAGCCGAGCCGCGCCGCGGTCGCCGCCATCATGTAGGGATCCTGCGAGGCCGAGGCGACGATGCGGGTGTTGGATTTGAGCGCCACCTCGATATCCGGCGCGCCATCGACCGAAGTGATGATCATCTCGTCGCGGTGCAGCTGCTTGGCGGCGAGGTCGGCACCGATCGCCGTCGGATCGTTGATGGCGAACACGCCGTCGATATGCGCGAAGCGTGTCAGCAGCCCCTGCATCATCGCCAACCCGCCGTCGCGCGAGCCTTTGGCGTCGAGATTGTCGGACAGGATCTTCATCGCCGGATGCCTGGCCAGCGCCGATTTGCAGCCGTTGACCCGATCGACGACGGCGGAGACCTGCGGGCCGTTGATGATGACGATGTCGCCCTTGCCGCCGAGCTTGTCGGCGAGATACTGGCAGGCGATCTCGCCGGCCTTGACGTTGTTGGTCTGCGCGGTCACGTCCGCGCCCTTGGCCGAGACGTCGAAGGCGGCGACGATCATGCCGGCCGCGTGCGCCTTGGCGATGGTGGGCGCGATCGCCACCGGGTCGACGGCGTTGAGCAGCACCATGCGGTCGCCGGCGGCGATGAAGTTCTCGATCTCGGTCGCCTGCTTGTTGAGGTCGTAATCAGCCGAGACCGCCGTGACCCGGGCGGTGGGATCGAGCGTCTTCAGCTCCGCCTCGGCGCCCTTCACCGTGGCGACGAAGAACGGGTTGCCGAGCGAGCCGACCGACATGCCGACATTCAGCGGCTCGGCCGCCGCCATGTGCGTGGCCAGCCCAATGGACGCGGCGATCGCCGCCGTGCCGAGATGATGCGCGAATTTCATGATCGTCCTCTCCCCAGAATGGTGCGGATCCCATCCACGTCTCACCGCTGCCCGCCCGCGCTCAGCCGGTAGCGGTCGAGCGTGACGGCGCTGATGATCACCAGTCCCTTGATGATGAATTGCCAGATGTCGGAAACGCCGACGAGGGTCAGCCCGTTCGACAGCACGGCGATGATGAGCGCGCCGATCAGCGTGCCCCAGATCGAGCCGATGCCGCCGACGAAGCTGGTGCCGCCCAGGATCACGGCGGCGATGGCGTCGAGCTCGTAGCTCTGCCCGATCTGCAGCCCGTTGGCCGCATAGAGCCGGGCCGCGGACATCACGCCGCCGAGCCCGGCGAGCAGGCCGGAGAGGGAATAGACGAAGAGCAGCACCCACCAGACACGGATGCCCGAAAGCCGGGCCGCATCCGGGTTGCCGCCGACGGCGTAGATGCGCATCCCGAGCACGGTGCGGCGGAGGATGAACCACGACACGAGAATGGTGAGCAGCGCGATCACCACCAGCCAGGGCACGCCGAGCAGCGTCGCGTTGCCGATGAAGGCGAACGGCAAGTCCGCGTTGAAGACGGTGGTATCGCCGCCGAGCAGGCGGGCGACGCCGCGCACGGCGGTGAGCGAGCCGAGCGTGACGATGAAGGGCGGCAGCCGGACCAGCGCGATCAGTCCGCCATTGAGCATGCCGAACAGGAGTCCCGTGAGCAGGCCGCCGGCGATGCCGAGCATGCCGATACCGGGCCAGAGCGAGACGATGACGGCGACCATCGCCGAGGCGGCCAGGATCGAGCCCACCGACAGATCGATGCCGCCGGTGAGGATGACGAAGGTCATCCCGGCGGCGAGCACCATGTTGATCGAGGCCTGCTGCATGACGATCGAGAGATTGCCCCAGCTGCCGAAGCGCGGGGCGAGCAGCTCGAAGCCGGCGCCGATCAGGAGCAGCACCGGCAGCATGCCGAGCGTCTGCAGCGTGGAGCGCCAGGCTTGCCGGTCCGGCGCCGGGGCGGAAGCGCTGTCCGGCGCGCGGCTTTCCTCGGTGCTCATGGCGCCGCGCCCGCGGCCGCCGCGGCATGGGCGGCGCCGGTGGCCAGCGCGATGATCGTCTCCTGGGTCATGTCCCGAGCCTCCACGTCGCCGACGAAGCGGCCATCGCGCATCACGATCGCGCGGTCCGCGATGCCGAGAATTTCCGGCAGCTCGCTGGAAATCACGACGACACCGACCCCGGTCTTGGCCAGCGCATCGATCAGCCGGTAGATTTCCGATTTCGCGCCGATATCGACCCCGCGCGTCGGCTCGTCGAGCAGCAGCACGCGCGGGCGGGTTTCGAGCAGGCGCGCCAGCAGCACTTTCTGCTGGTTGCCGCCGGACAGCGAGCCGACTTTCACCGTGTCGGCGGCGGCGCGGATGCCGAGCGAGCGCATCGCCGCGGCCGAACGCCGGCGCGCGGCGGCGAAATCGCGCACGCCGCCCCAGCGCGCATCCTCCTCGACGATGTCGATATTGACGTTCTCGCGGACCGACATGTCCAGGAACAGGCCGAGGCGCTTGCGATCCTCGGTGAGATAGACGATGCCCTGCGCGATCGCCTCGCGCGGGGAGCGGACCTCGATCGTCTGGCCGGCCAGCTCCAGGCTGCCGCGCGTGCGCGGCTCGAGGCCGTAGATCAGCCGCGCCAGCTCGGTGCGCCCGGCGCCGACCAGGCCGGCGATGCCGAGCACCTCGCCCTCGTGCAGATCGAAGGAACAGCCATGCACACGGCGATCGTCGGCGATGTCGCGCACCGCGAACAGGACGCGCCGTTCGTGCGGATCCTTGTGTTCCTTGGTGTAGAACGAGGAAAGGTCGCGCCCGACCATCATCCGCACCAGGCGGTCGGCGGAGAGCTCCGCGCGCGAGAGGGTGCCCACCAGCGCGCCGTCGCGCAGCACGCTGACGCGGTCGGCGAGCTGATAGACCTCGGCCATGCGATGGCTGATATAGATGATGGCCAGCCCCTCGGCGCGGAGCTGGCGCACCAGCTCGAACAGCCGGTCGGTCTCGCGCGAGGAGAGCGAGGTGGTCGGCTCGTCCATCACCAGGATGCGCGAATGCGCCATCACCGCGCGCGCGATTTCGACCAGTTGCTGCTCCGCCGCCGATAGCCGGCCGACGATGGTCCCCGGCGCGAATGCCACGCCGAGCCGCGCCAGCACCGGACGGCACGCGGCGGCGAGCGCGCGGCGGTCGAGCCGCCCGGAGCGCCCGGGCTCGCGGCCGAGCACCATGTTCTCGGCGACGCTGAGGTTCGGGGCGAGGGCGAGCTCCTGGTAGATGATGGCGATGCCGTGACGATGCGCCGCCGCCGGACCGTCGATGGCGACGGCGCGGCCATCGACGCGGATCTCGCCGCCGGGATCGGCCTGATAGGCGCCGGCGAGAATCTTCATCAGGGTGGATTTGCCGGCGCCGTTTTCGCCCATCAGCGCGTGGATCTCGCCCGCCCAGGCCGCGAAGGAGACGTCCGACAGCGCGCGGATGCCGGGAAAGCTCTTGGCGATGCCGCGCATCTCGAGCACGGGCGTGGCCGCGAGATCGGCGCGTGGCATCGCCATCGGGTTTCCTCCTCCGGTGCCGGGCACCGTTGTCCAGCTTGGTGCCACATTCCCTTGTGCCCGGCTAGATGCGGCTCGTGCAGGCCGTGGTGCGGCCGTTCCGGCAGGATCGAGCAAGCTGGCCCGCATCGCCGACTTGAAGCGGCCGGGGCCGGGTGGTGAAGTGATGCCCGTTGCAAGGGGGAGGGGCCCATGGGGATCAGTGTCGAGACTTGGCGAAAGACGCGCATCGAGGAGGCGGAAGGGTCGGGGGTGGCGAAGGCGATCGCCCAGTTCGAGAAAGCCTGGCCGAAGAAACTTTCCGAGGTCGATCAGACCAGCGCGCCACCGGCCTTCGAGGCGATCAAGGTGATGCGCAAGGCGCTCACCACCGCCGAAGAGAAGAGCAAGAAGGCGGCAAAGGCCGACCCCAAGAAGCGGACCGCGACACTCAACCTCATCGGGAGCTGGCGCGAGGAGCTCGACGCTTACGAGAACGCCCTGCACCTCGCCTACGGCAAGTCGCTGACGACCAGGATCGCGAACAGGGTGATCGAGACGTTGGAGCGAGTCGTCCCGAATTCGCTCGAGGAGATCGAGTCCAAGACCAAGCAGTTCGAGCTGGCGCTGAAGCAGCGCGACCTGACGAAAGCGTATAAATTCCAGACGGATGCCAGCAAGAGCGTGCGTGTTCTGGCGGCGCAACTGACCCCGAAGGGGGTGAAGGAGCAGATCAGCTACGCCTGCCGGGACCTCAAGCTGGACGTGAATGTCAATAACGTGCCCATGAAAGAGTGCATGCCGAAGCACATGCCGGACTGGAAAAAGCAGCTTGAAAAACTCGATACGCGATTCGAGGTCCTTGAGATCGAACTGGACAAGCTCGAGGCCAGCGACGATGGGGCCGATGCCGAAACGGCTGCGGGCAGCCCAGAATACAAGAAAAATCTCAAGCTGGTCATATCTGACTATACTGGCGTCGTCGCCACCTGCCAGGAGACGATAGCCACGATTCTCGAAGTTCAGAAGCGCTTCACCAAGCTCCAGGGGATGGCTGACCAGGCGCGGCAGGCCAACCCGAAGGTCTTCGACCAGGCGATACAAAAAATGCGGGATATAATCGACAATCAAGAAAAACAAATGAGAATAGAGGTAGAAAAAATCCGTACAAATGATGGAGAATTCGTGAAAAAGAAAAACAATCTCGGCATCACCCAAGAGGATACCAATAAATTTCTGGTTCCCATCCTGAACAAGATGTTTTCGAAGAACCTGCGCGCGATCAAGTTGATGTCGACATTGCGCAACGGCCTCGATGAGCTCGAAGCGGGCTGAGCCTCGCCGCCCACGCCCGAGCGCGTGGGTCCGGAGCCCCCAGGGTCTGGCCAAGCGGGGAAGGGCTGGTAGGATCGCCGCTCAGATCCAGGGGGGGTAGGTTCCGATGTTGGAGATCGTGTTCGCCGAGGCCCATTTGCCGCGATCGGGTGCGCTGGCGCTGCTGGTGGGTGAGGGCGAACGGCCTTCGGGCCTGTTCCAGTCGGTGGACGAGGCGACCGGCGGGGCCGTTGGCCGGGCGCTGGCGGCGGCCGAGTTCAAGGGGACGAAGAACCAGATCTGCACCATCCTCGCGCCCGGCGCCGGGCTTTCGCGCGTGGTCGTGGTCGGGCTCGGCAGTGCGCCGACCGCGCTGGCGGCCGAGGCGGCGGGCGGGGTGGCGATCACCGCGCTGGCGCGTGAGAGCGAGGCGGCGCTGGCCGCGCCCGCACTCGCGCCCGCGCTGCTCGCCGCCGCCGCGCAGGGCGCGCTCTCGCGCAGCTACCGGTTCGACCGCTACCGCACCCGCGAAAAGCCCGAGGACAAGCCGCGTCTCGTCCGGCTCGCCGTCCTGGCGGAGGATCGCGCCGAGGCCGAGGCGGCGTTCGCCCCGCTCGGAGCGGTGATGGAAGGCGCCTTCCTGACCCGGGATCTGGTCAGTGAGCCGGCCAATGTCCTGACCCCGGCGGCGATGGCCGAGCGGTGCGAGACGCTGCGCGCGCTGGGCGTCGAGGTCGAGGTGATGGGGCCGGAGGAACTGGCGAGGCGCGGGTTCGGGGCGCTGCTCGGCGTGGCCCAGGGCAGCGCCAATCCGCCGCGCGTCGTCACCATGCGCTGGTCGGGTGGCGGCGGCGGGCAGCCGCTCGCCTTCATCGGCAAGGGCGTCACCTTCGATACCGGCGGCATCAGCATCAAGCCCGCCGCCGGCATGGAGGACATGAAATGGGACATGGCCGGCGCCGGCGCCGTGGTCGGGCTGATGGCGGCGCTGGCCAGGCGGCGCGCGCGGGCCGAGGTGGTCGGGATGGTCGGGCTGGTCGAGAACATGCCCTCGGCCAGCGCGCAGCGGCCGGGCGATGTGGTGAAGACGCTGTCGGGTCAGACCGTCGAGGTGATCAACACCGACGCCGAGGGCCGGCTCGTGCTGGCCGACCTGATGTGGCACTGCCAGGAGAGGTTCGATCCGCGGCTGATGGTGGACCTGGCGACGCTGACCGGGGCGATCATCATCGGGCTCGGCCACGAGCATGGCGGGCTGTTCAGCAATGATGACGAACTCGCCGAACGGCTCGGCGCCGCGGGCGCGGCGGTGGGCGAGAAACTCTGGCGGATGCCGCTCGGCGATGCCTATGACCGGCAGCTCCGCTCCGACATCGCGGACATGAAGAACGTCGGCGGCCGGCCGGGCGGGGCGATTACGGCGGCGCAATTCCTGCAGCGCTTCGTCAAGGACCGTCCCTGGGCCCATCTGGATATCGCCGGCATGGCCTGGGCGAGCAAGGACGCGCCAAGCGTGCCGAAGGGCGCGACCGGCTATGGCGTGCGGCTGCTGGACCGCTTCGTCGCCGCCCATTTCGAGAGCTGAGCGATGGCCGAGGTGGGTTTCTACCACCTCACCCGCACCGGGCCGGACATGGCGTTGCCGAAGCTGCTCGCGCGGACGCTCGCGGCCGGGGAGCGGGCGCTCGTGGTCTGCGGTAGCGCCGAGCGGGTCGCGGCGTTGGATGCCGCACTCTGGCTCGGTGAGGATCCTGACTGGCTGCCGCACGGCACCGCGGCGAGCGGGGCGCCCGAGTTGCAGCCGATCTGGCTCGATACCGTGGACGTGGCGCCGAACGGGGCGCGCTACCTGTTCTTGATCGACAACGTGGCGAGCCAGCGGCTCGATGCGTTCGCGCGCGTCTTCGACCTGTTCGACGGCCAGGACGAGGCCGCCGTGGCGGCCGCGCGCGGGCGCTGGACGGCGGCGAAGGCGGCGGGGCACACGCTCGCCTACTGGCAGCAAGGGCCGAATGGCTGGGAGCGGAAGGCCTGAGCCTGCCCGGCGACGGATTGCTGTCACGGAAGTTTCATTAAATTTCCGCCATTTCCATCACGACATCGCGAGTGCCGCGCCTTAGGGTCCGCCCGCTTTCGTCCGGCGGCTGGCCGGCGTCACTCCTGCGATGTGGATGCCATGACCCGAGTGCACTTCGTACGAACTTCGCTTCTGGCGGCGACCATCCTCGCCGCTGGCACATTCTCCGTTTCGCCCGCGCTGGCCCAGAATGCCGGCGACAATCTGAATTCGATCGAGAGCGAGATCAAAGATCTGCAGAAGGAGCTGAAGCGGCTCAAGCAGCAGCTCGCGGATCAGGCGAAGGCAAAGGCCGCCGAGGCTCAGAAGGCACGGGCCGCGGCCACCGCGGCGCCGGTTGCGCCGTACGCGGCGCCGAACCTCGCCCAGGCATCGCCGCCCACGCTGGTGCCGCAGCAGCTTCCGCCCACCATCGCGCCGCCGCCCGCGGTCGGCACCTCTGTCAATCCGACGCCGCCGGCGGCGTTTTCGGACGAGTATCCGATCACCACCGTGCCGCCGCCGCCGGGTTCCGACTCGCTCTATTCGGCGAGCCCGGCCATCCTCACGCAGCTCGCGCCCGGCTACTCACTGCGCATCGGCGGCCTCACCGTCACCCTCGGCGGCTACGTCGAGGCGGCGTCGATCTACCGCAACCACAACGAGACCGCCGGCGTCGGCTCGAACTTCAACACCGCCGTCCCGATGGCGAACAACCCGAACTACTATATCGGCGAATTCCGCATGGATGCCCGCCAGAGTCGCTGGGCGGCGCTGGCGCAGGGCAACATCTCCAACTCGATCTCGGTCGCGGCCTATCTCGAGGGCGACTTCCTGTCCGCCGCGCCGACCGCCAACTCGATCGAGAGCAGCTCCTACAATCCGCGCTGGCGGCTCTACTATGCGCAGA
The DNA here is from genome assembly GCA_021805485.1 of Pseudomonadota bacterium. The sequence goes on along the minus strand of JAJZFF010000227.1, from coordinate 3,643 downwards.
TCGACGATTCCGATCTCGGCCTGCACGCGCTGGTGGGCGAGGGATGGTCGCTGGCGACGATGTTCAAGACCGGCATGGTGCCGCGCCAGGAACTGATCCCGATCGACCCGGAAGCGCAGTACATCGTCGGCTTCACCTGGACGCGGAACATGGAATACCGCCTGGTGAAGAGTTTTGACGACAACCGCTGGAATGTCGGCCTGTCGCTCGAGAACCCGGCGTCGAACTGGTATGTCGGCCCGAACGGGACCGGCGTGCCCGGAACGACCTATTACCAGTTCCCCGGTGGCCCGCTCTACTTCTCCGGCACGAACTACTCCTTCGACGCCGCGCCCGACGTGATCCTCAAGACGACCTACGATCCGGGCTTCGGACATTATGAGCTGTACGGGCTCGGCCGCTGGCTGCGTGACCGCACCACCATCGGCACCGGCGGCAACAACCACATCACCCCCGCCGGTGGCGTCGGTGGCGGCGTGCTCTACTCCTTCTTTGATCAGTGGCTCGACGTCTACTCGACCTTCCTCGCCGGTTACGGCATCGGTCGCTACACCACGGCCGGTCTGCCCGATGCCACCGTCGGGCGGGACGGCTCGCCGGCCCCGATCCCCGGCGCGCAGTTGCTGATCGGCGCCATCGCGCACCCGAGCGACGCCGTGGATGCCTACTTGTACTTCGGCACCGAGCAGGAGCGCGCCACCGCCTTCACCAACGCCGGCAAAGGCTATGGCTATGGCAGCGCGCTCTATTCCAACGCCGGCTGCGACATCCAGAGCAACCCGGTCTGCACCGCCAATACGTCCGGCGTGACGGAAGGATCTGTCGGGTTCTGGTGGCGCTTCCTGGAAGGCAAGAATGTCGGTGTCTTCCTGGCCGGCCCGCAATACCAGTACATCCGCAGAGCGACCTTCGCCGGCGTTGGCGGAGCACCGAAAGTCAACGAGCAGATCTGGATGTTCAGCATGCGCTACTACCCGTTCCAATAAGGGCGCGGCTGCGAGCGCCAAGTCTGTCATCAGATTGTCATGAAAATGACACGCAACCTTCGCGATCGCAACGGCGGAAGAATGTTAGTCAACCGGAAAATGGCTGGGCGATCGGGTGATCGGGTGATCGGCCAGCCACCTGGCCTAACCCGGACAGGGGCGACAAGGTCCCACCCTGCTTCGCATTAGTTGATTGGAGAATGTCGATGCGCCTTGCCCTTCTCGGATGCGTGGGGCTCCTGGCCGCCACGCTGCCCGCGCTGGCGGACAACGCCCGCCCGACCACCCTTGCCGCCAACAACCAGACCAGTGCCCCCGCGGGCTCGCCGGCCCAGTCCGTGGCGCCCGTCGCCTCGGCACCGATGCCGACGTCCGGCAGCGCCGCGCTGGAAATCCACACTCTGCGGGATCTGTACAACGCCTGCACGACGCGTACCGATAATCCGCTGTACATCTCGGCGACCAGCATCTGTGCCGGCTACCAGAGCGCGGTGCTGGATTTCCACCTGCTCGACACGATGGGCGCGCGCCATGGCAAGCGGAAAGTGTGCCTGCCGGACCCGGCGCCGACCCGCCGGCAGTCGATCGCGGGCCTGATCGCCTGGGCGCAGGCGGCTCCGCAGTATATGGACGAGCCGGCCGCGAGCGCCGTGCTGCGCTACTTCATCAGTGCCTATCCCTGCCACCGCAAGACCTTCCAGTGGACGCCGCCCGGCCCGATGCAATGAGCCGACCGGGCTCCGATCGAATCTGAGCGGAGCAAAGCGCCGCCGCGGCACCAGAGCCGCCGCCGCTCTGAGCGAGCCATTCCGGCCCGGGCAGAGCGGCGGTTGCTCTCCCCGGGCGGCGCGTCCCGTCTGCGTGCCCATGTCCGGCCGACGCGATTGCGCACGGCCGTCGCGAAGCGGCGCGCGCGCGCCTATGGCTCCCGGGCCATTCGCGCCGGATTGATCAGCGCGTCGACCATCGCGTCGCTCATGCCAAGCTGCGCGCGCGCGAGGTCGCGCACCGTCCGCCCGCTCGCCAGCGCCTCCTGAGCCAGCGCCGCGGCGCGCTCATAGCCGACGATCGGCACGAGCGCCGTCACCGCGCCAATGCTCGCCTCGACATGGCGCGCGCAGATCTCGGGCCGCGGCTCGATGCCGGAGACACAGCGCTCGGTGAACGTCCCCACCGCGTTGGTGAGCAGCGCCAGCGAGGTGAGGATGTTGTGCGCGATCAGCGGCTCGAAGGCGTTGAGCTGCAACTGCCCGCCCTCGGCGGCGAGGGTCACGGCGAGGTCGTTGCCCACCACCTGGAAGCACACCTGGTTCAGAACCTCCGGGATCACCGGATTGACCTTGCCGGGCATGATCGACGACCCTGGCTGCACCGCCGGCAGGACGATCTCGCCGATCCCGCCGCGCGGCCCTGAGGCCAGCAGCCGGAGATCGTTGGCGATCTTGGACAATTTCACGGCGATGCGCTTCAGCACCGCAGAGACCATGACGAACGCGCCCATGTCCCAGCTCGCTTCGACGAGATTGGACGATTGGATCAGCGGGAAGCCGGAAATGCGGCCGAGCTCGGCGATGGCGAGCGGGCCGAATTCGTCGTCCGCGTTGAGTCCGGTGCCGATCGCGGTGCCGCCGAGATTGACCTCGTGCAGCAGCCGCGCGGCTTCCTGCAGCCGCTGCTCATCCTCCCGGATGGTGACGGCGTAGGCACCGAGTTCCTGGCCGAGCGTCATCGGGACCGCATCCTGTAACTGGGTGCGGCCGAGTTTGATGATCGACGCCGTTGCGGCGGCCTGTCTCTCGAACGCCACCGCCAGCCGCTCCAGCGCGCTGCCGAGCGATTCGCGCGCGAGCAGGATCGAAAGCCGAACCGCCGTCGGGTAGACGTCGTTGGTCGATTGCGAGAGATTGACGTCGTCGTTGGGATGCAGGGCGGCATAGGTGCCGCGCGCCTGCCCGAGCCACTCAAGGCCGCGGTTGGCGAGCACCTCGTTCATGTTCATGTTGGTGGAGGTGCCTGCGCCCCCCTGGATGACGTCGACCGGGAACTCGCCATGCAGCTTGCCAAGGATCACATCCTGCGCGGCGGCGTCGATGGCGTTGGCCTTGGCGGCGGTGAGCTTGCCGAGCTTCGCATTGGTCCGGGCCGCGGCCTGCTTGACCATGGCGAGCGCGCGGATCAGCGCCGCGTGGTGCGCGATCGGCACGCCTGAGATGGGAAAATTCGTCACCGCGCGTTGGGTCTGCGCGCCGAAATAGGCCTGCGCGGGCACGGCGACCTCGCCCAGGCTGTCGTGCTCGATTCGGAATCCGGCAACCGGATCCATGGCGCGTGCGCTCCGCAGGGTCGGATCGAGGGGTATGGCGGGCGGTACGAAGAAAGGCCCGGCGCGAGGGGTCATCCCCGCGCCGGGCCGGTCGGCTGAAGCGGACGAACGCCTATTCCCGGCAGGGCTCCAGCGCCGTGGCGAGACGCAGCTCCGCACCGTCGCCCTTCGTCGTCGTGGAATTCTCATCCGTGCGCAGCGCGGCCACGGTCGAGTTCTCCGGCGAACGCAGCGCGGCGACGGTCGAGTTCTGATCCGTGCGCAACGCGGCGGTGGTCGAGTTCTCCGGCGAACGCAGCGCGGCGACGGTCGAGTTCTGGTCGGTGCGCAGCGC
>JAJZFF010000536.1 GCA_021805485.1 Pseudomonadota bacterium | reverse complement strand
CAGCTGCCGGCGATCACGCGCGACGCTATCGAGCATTTCTTCACCCATTACAAGGACCTGGAGAAGGGCAAGTGGGTGAAGGTGACCGGCTGGGAAGGCCGCGAATCCGCCGAGGCGGCGATCAGCCAGAGCCTCGCCCGCGCCGCGAAGTAGTTTTGCTCCGGCTCCGGCCCGGTGAGGGCCGGAGCGGCTTTGGAGGCCGTCAGGCCCCGGTTTCCGCCGCGAGGATGGCTTCGAGCCCCTCGCGGTAGGAGGGAAAACGCCAGGGGCGGCGCAGCGCCGCCCTGGTGCCCTCGCTCCGCACGATGCGGTTTTCCGACCAGAAGGACAGCGCCATCGGCGACATTCCGCGCCGCGCCTCGTCGAAGGGGATCAGCGGCGGCGGGGCGATGCCGAGCAGGGATGCGGCATGGGCGATGACATCGGCGCTCGGGGCGGGTTCGTCATCGGCGAAGTTGAGGATGCGCGCGCCGCCGGTGGCCGTGGCGATGGACGCGAGCGTGCCGCCGGCGATGTCGTCCACATGGATGCGGCTGAATTTTTGCCCCGGCCGGTCGATCCGGCGGGCGGTGCCGGCGCGCAGGTCGTCGATGGCGGAGCGGCCGGGGCCGTAGATGCCTGCGAGGCGGATGATGTCGACGGCGCGGTGGTCGTTCGCCATCGCCGCCCAGTTCTGCTCCGCCTCGACGCGCCGGAGGGTGCGCGGCGAGCCGGGGGCGGGCGGCGTGGTTTCGTCGACGCTGCCGCCCTGGCGGTCGCCATAGACGCCGGTGGTGGAGAAATAGCCGATCCAGCGCAGCGCCGGGGCGGCGGCGATGGCATCGGCGCAGAGGGCGAGGAGCGGATCGCCGGCCTCGCCGGGGGCGGCGGTGACCAGCAGATGGGTCGCGTCCGGCAGCGCGGCGGCGGCCTCGGCGAAGGGGACGAGCGCCACACCCTCGGGCGCGGATCTGCCCGCCGGGTCGCGCGCGGTGGCGAGGACGGCGAAGCCCGCATCGCGGGCGGCGGTGGCGACGGCGCGGCCGGTATAGCCGAGCCCGGCGATCAGCAATGTTGCGGTCATCTCTTGTGCGGAAGCTGGTCGGGGAGGGTGGCGCGGGCGGCGGCGGCGCGTTCGAGCCGCTCGCCGTGGCGGCGGGCGAGGACCACCATCGCCACGCCGACGGCGACGATGACGACCGCCGCGGCGGCGCCGAGCGGGCCGGCGAAGCGGTTGATCTGCTTGCCGAAGATGTAGGCGACGCCGCCATAGATGCCGGCCCAGATGAGGCAGGCGAGGGTTTGGAAGGCGATGAAGCGGCGCCAGTCCATCACCGTGACACCGGCGAGCAGGGCGGCGAGGGCGCGCATCACCGCGAAGAAACGGCCGAAGACGACGATCTTGCCGCCATGGTTCTCGAACAGCCAGTGGCCGGCGCGCAGCCGGCGCTCGGTCAGGCCGATATGGCGGCCATGGCGGAGCAGCACGGGGTAGCCGGCGTTGCGGCCGATCCAGTAGCCGGCGGCGCCGCCGACGATGGCACCCGCCGCGGCGGCGAGGATGAGGACCGAAATGTCGATCCGGTGGGTGGTGCCGGCATAGATCGCCGCGGAGACCAGGGCGGTTTCGCCGGGCAGCGGCAGGCCGAGGCTTTCCAGCATGATCAGCGCGGCCACCGCCAGGCTGCCATAGGCGGCGATCCAGGGAGCCAGGGCATGGTTGAAGGCGGTGATCATCGGTCGGCTCGGGTTTCCAGCGCGGCTGCGGGTTAAGCGGCTTTCATTGTAACGCAAAATCCGCGATAAGCATCGCATGGCGGAGCAGGAAACCGAAATTCAGGCGATCGAGCGGCTCGAAGCGGCGCTGGCGCGCATCGCCGCCCATGCGGCGCGGCCGGCCCCGCCGGGCGGAAGCGACGGGCGGGCCGAGGTCGCCGCGGCGCTCGACCGGATGATCGAGCAACTGCGGGCGGCGCTCGACGAGGCCGACCGGGTGGAGCAGGGCTGACATGGCGAACGTGAACATCCGCATCAACGGCTTCTCCTATTCGGTGAGCTGCGAGGACGGGCAGGAGCGGCACTTGCAGGCGATGGCCGCCGAGATCGACCGCCGGGTGAGCAGCATCAAGGCGATCGGCGAGCAGACCGGCGAGGCGCGGCTGCTGGTGCTGGCGGCACTTCTGCTGGCCGACGAGCTGCACGACCTGCGGGCCACCCACGAGGCGTTGCGGGCGGCGAAGCCCACCGGCGTTTCCCCCGAGCATGTCGCAAGGCTGCGGCGCGTCGCCGCGCGCGCGGAGGAGATTGCGGCGGACCTCGCGGAGTCCTAAGTTGCGGGGGCGAGGCTGCCCGGTGCGTCAGGCAAGCACATCCCCGGGGCCAGTAAGTATCTCCCAGGGAGCTGGCTCTGTCGGAACCGTGGTTCCGGTATTTCCGGCGCCCACCTGCTCACGCAGGCTCTGGGAGGATGTCAACGCCAACGGCCAGGGCGGCTTCGCACTTTTGCTCCTCTCCCCGACAGCATGACCGAGCTCGATCTCATCGCCCGCAAGGCGGCGGCGCGGCAGGCCGCCCTCGACCGGCGCGACGGGCTCGACCCGGCACTCGGCGCGCGCCTGGCCGCCGTGGTGCTGGAGCAGTGCCCGCCGCCCGCCGGCGCGGTGGTGTCGGGGTTCTGGCCGATCGGGGCGGAAATCGACATCAGGCCGCTGCTGGCCGAGCTGGAGGCGCGGGGGCATGCGATCGGCCTGCCGGTGACGCCGAAGCGCGGCCTGCCGCTCACCTTCCGG
>JAJZFF010000159.1 GCA_021805485.1 Pseudomonadota bacterium | reverse complement strand
CTCCGCCACCGCGGGCTGCGGTTCGGGCGCCGCCGGTGGCTCGGGCGCGGCGGCGAGCGGGGCATGGGCGTGCCCCGCGGCGGCCTCGTTGAGGGCCGCGATCAAGGCCGTATCGTCGCCAGCCGGCTCCTCGCCGGTCTCGGCGAGGCCGCCGACGATGGCCTTGATGCGATCGAGCCCGGCCAGGATCGCAGTGATGATCCCCGGCGTGGCGCTGAGCTGCCGGTCGCGCAACTTGCCGAGCACGTTCTCGCCGGCGTGGGCGACGCGCTCGAGCCGCGGCAGGCCGAGAAAGCCGCAGGTCCCCTTGATCGTGTGCACCAGGCGGAAAATCTGCGACAGCGTCGCGTGGTCATCCGGCGTCTGCTCGAGCTTGACCAGAGCAACATCTAGCTCGGCGAGACTCTCGCTGGTTTCCGTCAGGAAGTCGGCGAGCAAGTCGTCCATGCGCGATCTCCGATACGTCGATCACGCAGTTTCAGCCGCACGTGCGAAGATTCGGTAAAGCGGCGCGGACCGCCCGTTCACGCCGCCGCGAACGGGCGCATCAGCAGCGGTGGCGGCTCGGTGGCGGCGGCCGGTCCCCCGGCCAGCAGCAGCGACAGGCCGAAACCGCTGGCGGCGGCGATCAGCACCGTGAGCGGCGCCAGCAAGGTCCGCGGCGCCGCGAACGCCTGCCAGGCGGAGTTCGGATCCGCGAGCAGGCCGGCGAAGCCGGACGGCCAGGCGGCCCGCGGGCCGGCGATGGTGATGAGCACGCCTTGCTCCGGCCCGCCCGCCAGCGCCGCCTCGCCTTCCCCGGCCAGGCTCTCCACCGCCAGCATCATCAGGTTCAGCAGCAGGCGCGCCGCGGGCGCCGGATAGGCGACATCCTCCAGGTCGAGAAGATGGAGCCGCATCCGCCGCCCGAGCGACAGGCCCGTCGCCAGCCCCTGCAGGTCCCCGAGCCCCATCGGCGAGCCGGGTGGCCCCCAGGCCGCGCGCAGCAGGCGTAGCCGCCGCGCCAGCGCCTGCGCCGTCTCGATCGCGAGCGGCAGCGCCTCGGCGGCGGCCGAGGCGTCCTCGCTGATGAGTTCCAGCGTGCCGACGAGCGAACCACTCATCCCGGCGAGATCGTGGCTGATCCGCGTCGCCAGCAGTTCGGCGAGGCGCAGCGAGGCGGCTTGGTCGTCGCGCATACGGTCCGGATCGCTCATCTGGCCCTACCCGAGGCGGAGGTTGTCGGCAGCGATGCATAGCACCATGTGCGGAGCGTCTTGGAAACGACCATTGGCGCCGCCATGTCCCCCTCGGGCCTCACGGATATTCTGCCAGGCCAGTTCGTGCGTCATCCCGGCCGTCCGGACTGGGGCCTGGGGCAGGTTCAATCGGTGATCGCCGGCCGGGCGACGGTGAATTTCGAGCATGTCGGCAAGGTGTTGGTGAACCTGTTGGCGGTGACGCTCGAACCCGTCGAGGAAGGCGGCCCTTGATCCCGCCCGGCGCATGGTGGCTAATGCCCGGAGAGAGGAAACGGAGACGAGACGGCGCATGATCGACCCGTTCGGCCGCAGCATCACCTATCTGCGCATCTCGGTCACCGACCGCTGCGACCTTCGCTGCGCCTACTGCATGGCGGAGGACATGACCTTCCTGCCGAAGGCGCAGATCCTGTCGCTGGAGGAGCTCGAACGCGTCGCCGGCGCCTTCATCGCGCTCGGCACGCGCAAGATCCGCCTCACCGGCGGCGAGCCGCTCGTCCGCCGCGAGGTGATGACGCTGGTTCGCGCCCTCGGCCAGCGCATCGGCCCCGGCGATGGCCGGCTCGACGAACTGACCCTCACCACCAACGGCACCCAGCTCGCCCGCTTCGCCGAGGATCTCGCCGCTGCCGGCGTGCGCCGCGTGAATGTCAGCCTGGACACGCTCTCGGCGGAAAAATTCGCCGCCATCACCCGCTGGGGCAAGATCGAGAAGACCCTGGATGGCATTTTCGCCGCCAAGGCCGCGGGGCTGGCCGTGAAGATCAACGCCGTCGCCCTCAAGGACGTCAACGAGCACGAGCTCGACACCATGCTCGCATGGTGCGGCGAGCACGGGTTCGACCTGTGTCTCATCGAGACCATGCCGATGGGCGACATCGATCAGGACCGCACCGATCAATATCTCCCGCTTTCGCTCGTGCGGGCGCGGCTGAAGCAGCGCTGGACGCTGACCGAGACCGACTACCGCACCGGCGGACCGGCCCGCTACTACACCGTCGCCGAGACCGGGCGGCGAATCGGCTTCATCACGCCGATGACGCACAATTTCTGCGAAAGCTGCAACCGCGTGCGGCTGACCTGCACCGGGATGCTCTATATGTGCCTCGGCCAGGACGACCAGGCGGATCTGCGCCGCGTCCTGCGCGCCGGCGCCACCGACGCCGATCTCCGGGACGCGATCGAGGAAGCGATCGGGCGCAAGCCCAAGGGCCATGATTTCATCATCGATCGCCGTCACAATCGCCCCGCGGTGGCGCGCCACATGAGCGTCACCGGCGGCTGAGCCGCGGGGCCGCGCTTCACCCTTTTTTCAGACCGTCGCCATACGCTGGCATGGACCGGACCCATCCGGGCCCGCGGGAGTATGGCATGGACGGTTTCCAGGCGGCCGACGAGGCGCCATTCGAGGCGGCGATGCGCGCCGCCGAGCGCGGCGACTGGATGGCGGCCCGCGCCATGCTCGAAGCCCTGGTGACGGCGCCGGAGCTGGCTTTGCAGGCGCGTCTGCTGCTGTGGGAGGTCTGCCAGGCGCAGGGGGATGCCGCGGCCGGCGTGGCCCATCTGCGGAACGCGGTCACCGGCACCCCGGTCATCGTCCGCCCGTCCGCCGCGCCGGCGCGGCACGTGCTGGCTCTGGCGGTGATCGGGGATTTCCAGGCCAATCTGCCGCTGGGCTGCCTGCTCGACGCCGAACGCACCGGGCTGGCAACGCTGTGGATCGCCGACCCCCAGGCGGTGCTGGCGGACCCGGCTGGCACGCTGCCGCGCAATCTGCCGCCGTTCGACTGTGTTTTCATCGCCATCGCCGAGGATGTCCGCCACGCGGGCGCGCTGGCCGCGGCGGATGCCTGGGCGGCGTGCCTCGCGGCGCCGGTGATCAATTCCGGCGCGCGGATCGCCGCCGTGTCGCGCGACGGGGCCGCGCGGCTTCTGGCCGATCTGCCGGAGGCGGTCGTGCCCGCCCAGCACCTGCTCACCCGAGCCGCGCTGCACCGCCCTGCCCTCCCGGCCGGCCTCGCGTTCCCTCTGCTCATCCGCCCGCGCGGCGCCCATGCCGGACAGGGGCTGGCGCGGGTGGCGGATGGGCCCGAACTCACCGCCTACCTCGCCGACGGCGGCCTTGGTGATCTCTTCTACGTCGCCCCCTTCGTCGACTTCCGCAGCGCCGACGGGCAGTGGCGCAAATACCGGGTGATCTTCGTCGATGGCCGGCCGTTTCCGTTCCACCTCGCCGTGCACGACGACTGGGCGATCTGGTACTACAACGCCGGGATGGATCGCGACGCCGGCAAGCGCGCCGAGGAGGCCAGGTTCCTCGAAGACATCACCGCCGCCTTCCCGCCGCGCGCCATGACCGCGCTCGCCGCGCTCGCCGAGCGGGTCGGGCTCGACTATTTCGGCCTCGATTGCGCGCTCATGCCGGACGGGCGACTGCTCGTGTTCGAAGTCGAAACCGGCATGATCGTCCACGACACCGACCCGGCCGACCTCTATCCCTACAAGAAGCGCTGCGTGCCGCGGATCTTCCGCGCCGTGGAAGCGATGCTGGACGCGCGGATCGCGCAGGCCCGCGCCGGCCTCAGCCCGGTGCCCACCCGGTCAGCAGCGCCAGCCGCAGCGTCGCCGTGATCCGCCCATCCGCCGCCGGCAACCGGCTCAGCGCCATGGGAAAGAGCGCGCGCGGGGCGAAACGCCGCTCGCGCAGGCGCAGCGCGTTCGTCTCCCCGGCATCGCGCAGATCGCGCAGCAGGGCCACCGGGTCGGCGTAGCGCAGGCGGATCTCGTCACGCTCGGCGACCGGCATGGCAAAGCCGGCGCGCTGCAGCAGCCCGGCGCAGTCGCGCAGGTCCGGAAACGGCGCGACCCGCGGTGAAGCGCCGCCGGTGAGCTCCGCCTCCGCCTCCGTCAGCACCGCGCGCAACTCGCCGAGCGTGCCGACGATGGGCAGGCTGGCCAGGAACAGCCCGTCGGGACGCAGGCTGCGGCGCAGCTGGATCAGCGCCCCGGGCAAATCGTTGATCCAGTGCAACGAGAGGCTGGCGACGATGAGATCGAAGCTGGCCGGGGCGAAGGGAAGGACTTCCTCGTCCACCACCAGGGCCGGCGCGGCGGCGGCCACGGCTTGGCGCGGCGACAGCGCGGCCTCGATGACCTCGATCCCGCGCGCGCGCAGCCGCGGGGCGACAGCGCCACGGCCACCGAGATCCAGGGCACGGGAAAATGGCCGGCGAACCGCGTCCAGCGTCTCGGTCAGCCGCTCGGCAACCTCGCCCAGCAGGCCGGCCACGCGCGGCAGGCTTTCGGCGGCGCGGTCCCGGCGCATGCGCAGCGCGGTTCGGTCGAACACGAACGGATCGGACATGGCGCGCATGTGCGCCCGCCGCGCCAGGGTTGCAACCGGGGAACGTTGCAACCGGGGCGCGCAGAACGGTATCCTCGCCCGATGGACGAAGCGCGCCCGGCTGCCCCGTCGGTGCTGCTCCGGCTGGTGCGCGGCGCCGCCCGCGGCGGCCTCGGTCTGCTCGACGCGCTGCTGCCGCCGTGCTGTCTCACCTGCGACGAGCCGGTGCAGCGGGTCGGCCAACTCTGCGCCGCCTGCTTCGCCCGCACGTCGTTCATCACCCACCCGCTGTGCCAGCGCTGCGGCGTGCCCTTCACCCACACCGCGCAGGGGGGGCGGGATGCGCTGTGCCAGCCCTGCCGAACGGCGCCGCCGCTGTACGACCGCGCCCGCGCGGCGCTGAGCTACGACGCCCAGGCGCGGCGGCTCATCCTGCCCTTCAAGCACGCCGACCGCACCGAAACCGCGGCGGCGCTGGCGCCGTTCATGCTCCGCGCCGGCGCGGCGCTGCTCGCGGAGGCGGATCTGCTGGTGCCGGTGCCGCTGCATTGGCGCCGACGGCTGGCGCGTCGCTACAACCAGTCGGCGCTGCTGGCGCTGGCGCTGGGGCGACTGGCAGCGCGCCCGGTGCTCGTCGATGCGCTGCTGCGCCGCCACGCGACGGCGACGCTGGCGGGCGGGCGGCACTCGGCGGCCGAGCGGGCGCGGATCATGGCCGAGGCGATCGCCGTGCGGCCCCGCCGCGCCGCACGCCTGGCCGGGGCGCGGGTGCTGCTGATCGACGACGTGCTGACCTCGGGCGCCACCGCCAATGCCTGTGTCGCGGCGCTGCGCGGCGCCGGGGTGCGCGCGGTCGACGTGCTCGCGGCGGCGCGGGTGCCGGACCCGCGCCTGGACTGAGCGCGGAGCCGGTAAGCCGGCGCTCCCTTGCGCAACGCCAGCGGTGATGCAATTTCCTTCTCCGAGGAGAAGCCGATGGCCGACGTCGAAATCTATACCCAGCCCTGGTGCCCTTACTGTGCGCGCGCGCTGCGTCTGCTGCAGGCGAAGGGCGTCGCGTTCCGCGAGATCGACGCGCCGCACGGCACGGCCGCGCGCGAGGAAGCGCGGCGCCGGTCCGGCGGGCAGACCACCGTGCCGCAGATTTTCGTCGACGGCGCGGCCATCGGCGGCTGCGACGATCTCTACGCCCTCGATGCGGCCGGACGACTCGACGCGCTGCTCGGCGCCGCCTGACCCAGCGGGGCTTTCCCGACGCCATGATCCATTACCAGTTGCGCTGCCCGCAGGACCACGGCTTCGACGGCTGGTTCCGTGACAGCGCCGCCTTCGACGAGCAGTCCGGCCGCGGCCTGCTGGAGTGCCCGGTCTGCGGCGATCACGCCGTCGAGCGGGCGCTGATGGCCCCGGCGGTGACGCGCTCGCCCCCATCCCGCTCCGGCGGCCGAGCGCCGGCGGAGGAGCCGGCGGCCAGCGCTCCGCCCCCCGCGCCCGCGGCCGGAGCCACGGTCACGGCCGGCGGTGGACTGCCGGCGGCGACGCGGGCCGCGCTGCAACGGCTGCGCGCGGAGATCGAGCGCACCTGCGACTATGTCGGCGCCGACTTCGCCGAGGAAGCGCGCCGCATCCATAGCGGGGAACGCGAGCGCCGCGGCATCTATGGCGACGCCTCCGAAGAGCAGGCCGAGCGCCTGGCCGAGGAAGGCATCGAGGTTGCCCGCATCCCCTGGGTGCCGCGCGCCGACGGTTAGCGTCTGTCCGGCGAAGTTGGAATCACTGTAGCCGGCTAAACAGACGCGCAAACAAAGAGCTGGAGTCTGTCAGACGCCTCCATCCGCGCCTGACAGACTCCAGAGCACCCTCCGGTCGCGCCCCTCCGGCTCGGGTGGATCGGAGACGAGCTGCCCTGCGATCATATGCCTCCGGAGCACGCGTCAGGCGAACAGCCCGGCCAGGAGATAGGCCGCGCCCGCCGCGAGGCCGCCGACCAGCAGCGTCTGCAGGGCCGAGCGGATCCGGTTCAGGCCGGTGAAGTGGCCCTTCACGGCTCCGAACACGAGCAGGGCCGCGCCGGTGCAGCCGATCGAGATCGGCAGCGCGCGGACGATGCTGGCCCCGGCGATATAGGGCGCGAGGGGGATCAACCCGCCCACCAGGTAGGCACTGGCGATCGTCGCAGCGCTCACCGGCGCGCGCTGCGGGTCGGGCCGTTCCAGCCCCAGTTCGAAGCGCATCATGAAGTCGGTCCAGCGTCGCGGGTCCGCCGTGATCGCCTCGACGACCGTCTGCAGCGGCGCGCCGGCCAGACCGAAGCCGCTGAGAATCTGCTCGACCTCGTGGACCTCGCGCGCGCGCAGGGTTTCGATCTCGGTCTGCTCGCGCCGCTCCTCGGAGGCATAGTGCTCGGCATCCGTGCGCGCGGCGAGATAGCCGCCAAGCCCCATGGCGATGGCCCCGGCGGCGATTTCGGCGAGCCCCGCGGTGACGATGACGCGACTCGACGAGACTGCGGCGGAGAGGCCGGCGGCGAGCGCGAAGGGCACGGTCAGCCCGTCGGCCATGCCGATGACGACGTCGCGCACCGTTGCGGTGGCCGTGAAGTGCTTCTCCATGTGGGGTACGGTCGGCATCGGAGCTCCTTCGCAATGACGGGGCAGAATGCACGTGCGTGCATCCCCCCGGAATGGTATTTCGGCCCGGAGGAAACGGCCGCGTGCCGGGCTTCCGGGCCAATCCTACCGCGCCGTCCGCCAGGAGACCCGCCATGTCCGCGACGATTGTCGCTGCCGGATCGACGCTCGAACTCTCAGGGGTCATCTCCTTCGAGACGATCCAGATCGACGGCACCCAGCTCAGGCCCGCCAGCCTGGCGCTGGTGGGGAACGCCACGCTCGACAATGGCGGAACGATCCAGCTGGACGGCTCCTATTTCCTCCACAGCCTGATCGGAAATGGCCGCCCGGACCATGGCGCCGTGACGCTCGACAACGTCAACGGAACGATCGAGGGCGCCGGGGTCGTTTCCCTTTCGGAATCGCTGCCGCTGTCGGCGCTGGTCAACCAGTCCGCTGGCGTCATCGACGGCAACGGCGCCGCGCCGCTGGTGCTGGGACTCACCTTTCCGGAGATCGTGGACAATGCCGGGCTCATCGAGGCGACCGGCGCCGGCGGCGTGCTGATCGACAATTCCCGCGTCGACAATTTCATCGGCGCCACGGGTGGGACGATCGCGGCCATCGGCGCGGGCGCGATCGTCACCCTGGATCTGGTCGATGTCAGCGGTGGCACACTGGAAACGGCGCTTGGCGGGGCGATCATCGCGCCCGTCGCGGCGACGACGCTCGACGGCAGCGCCATGCCGGTGACGATCGCCGCGGGCACGACCATCGGCGGCATGGGCGCCTTCTACCTCGACCTGAATGGCCGCATCGACAATGCCGGCGCCTTGTCGGTCGGCGGGGCGTCCGGCGCGCACGTCGATTCCGGCGGGCACATCGATATCGAGCCGGGCGACGTTGTGACGCTCACCGGCGGTGGCCTCATCGGCCTGGGCGCCGGCGGCGCGATCCAGACCGATCCGAACGGCATCGGCACCGCGCCGGCGACGCTGATCAACGTCGACAACACCATCGACGGCGCCTTCACCCTTGGCGGCAATGGCGCTGGTCTCGCCCTCGCCAACGAGACCGCCGGGCGGATCGACGCCACCGGCGCCGCGCCATCGACGATCGATCTCGGCGGCGCCACCGGCCCGACCCTGGTCAATGATGGACTGATCGAGATCCAGCAGGCCCTGATCGTCGCCAGCCCGGTGGCCGGATCCGGGCGGCTGCAGGTCGATGCCGGCGCGACGCTGGCCCTGCAACAGGGCGTGGCCGCGCCGCAGAGCATCGTGTTCGGGCCGGGATCCGGCGGTCGGCTCGATCTCTCGCAGGCGCTCGGGATGAACGGCCTGATCGAGAATTTCACCGTCGGCGACACGATCCGTCTCACCAATGTCGGCGGCGGCAGCGCCGAGCAGCAAGTCTACTCCGGCGGTACCCTGACGCTCAGCGAGGCCGGCGTGGTGCAGGCCGCGCTGCGCATCAGCGGCCCCTATGCGACCGGCGATTTCCGGCTTTCGGCTGACCCCGGCGGTGGCACCGATATCACCGCCTGCTTCGTCCGCGGCACCCATATCGCCACCGCGGAAGGGCCGATCGCGGTGGAATCGCTCCAGGCCGGCATGCGCGTGCGCACCGCGCGCGGGGCGCTGCGCGAGGTGGTCTGGATCGGTCGGCGCCGCGTCGACTGCGCGCGGCATCCGCAGCCGGCCTCCGTCCGGCCAGTGCGGGTGCGGGCCGCCGCGTTCGGCGCGGGCCAGCCGGCGCGCGATCTCTTTCTCTCGCCGGACCACGCCGTGTTCGCCGACGCTGTGCTCATTCCCATCCGCTACCTGGTCAACGGCGCCTCGATCGTCACCGAACGGCGCGCCGCGGTCGAGTATTTCCACGTCGAACTCGCCAGCCACGATGTGATCCTGGCCGAGGGGCTCATGGTCGAGAGCTATCTCGATACCGGCAACCGCGCCGCCTTCACCAACGGCGCCGCCGCACCCATGCTGTTCCCGGACTTCGCGCCGCGCTCCTGGGCGCGCGATGCCTGCGCGCCGCTGGTCACGACCGGGCCGGCTCTGGCCGCAGTCAAGCGGACGCTGCTGGCGCGACTGCCGGAGCTGGGCTACCGGCCGGCCCCGCCCACGGAGCCGTGGCTGGAACAGCCGGGTTCGGCGCGCAGATTGCGCCCGGCACGGGTGCGCGCGGCGATGCGCAGCTTCCTGCTGCCGGCGGGAACCGAGCAGGTGATCCTGCGCGCGCCGGGCTTCGTGCCCGCCGGGCTCGATGCAGCGAACGAGGATGTCCGTGCGTTGGGCAGCTGCGTCGGCTCGCTGTTCGTCAACGGCCGCCCCTTCGATTTCGACGACGCAACCTTCGCAGCGGGCTTCCACCCGCCCGAGCGGGATGGAGCGAAGCGCTGGCGCTGGAGCGACGGTGCCGGTGTGCTTCGCCTGCCCGCGTCGGCCAGCGCGGCACCCGCCCTGCTCGAAATCGGCCTGCTCGAGCGTCCAGGCGGATGGGTCCTGGCGGATGGCTTGAGCGTGGACGCCGCTTGACGCGGGACGGCCTCGGGCGGCGCTTGACGCGCCGACGGGCGCGGGACGACACTCCGCCGCCAGACGGGAGGGGACATCCATGAACATCGTCGCTGAAACCGCGATCCCGGCCGGGATCGGTGCCGAGGAATGGCAGGTGCGCTGCGATCTCGCCGCGCTCTACCGGCTGGTCGCCCATTTCCGCATGACGGACTTCATCTACACCCATATCAGCGCCCGCCTGCCCGGGCCGGAGCATCATTTCCTCATCAACCAGTACGGCGTGCTGTTCCACGAAATGCGCGCCTCGGACCTCGTCAAAATCGATCTCGAAGGCCGCATCATCGGCCAGGGCGAGCAGCTGAGCCGCCGCGTCAACGCCGCCGGCTTCACCATCCATTCCGCCATCCACGCGGCCAGGCCGGACCTCAGCTGCGTCGTGCACACGCACACGGCCGCCGGCATCGCGGTCTCGGCCCAGAAGCACGGGCTGTTGCCGATCTCCCAGCACGCGATGATGTTTCATGACCATCTCGCCTATCACGATTACGAGGGCATCGCGCTCGAGCTCGACGAGCGCGAGCGGCTGGTGGCGGATCTGGGCCAGCACCAGGCGATGATCCTGCGCAATCACGGGCTGCTGGTGGCAGGACGGTCGATCGCCGAGGCGTTCCTGCTGATCTACTACCTGGAGCGCGCCTGCCAGGCACAGATCCAGGCCCTCGCCGGCGGCACCGAGCTCATCATTCCCTCCGAGGCGGTCGCTACCCATACCGCCGCCCAGTTCCACGGCCCCGCCCGGGCGGGAGCGGAGGCGCTGGCCTGGAACGCGGCGCTGCGCCTGATCGAGAACGACCGGCCCGATTACCGTTCCTGAAGGCGCGCATCGGCGGCGAGGCGGCCGTCGATGAGCTGAATCCGCCGGTCGGTGAGCGCGGCGAGGGCTTCGTCGTGGGTGACGACGATCACCGTCCGGCCTTCCTCGGCCAGCCGGCGGAGAATGGCGAAGACGGCACGGCCGTTGCGCGTGTCGAGCGCGCCGGTCGGCTCGTCGGCGAGGATGAAGCGCGGGTCGTTGGCCAGCGCGCGGGCGATGGCGGTGCGCTGACGCTGGCCGCCGGAAAGCTGCCCCGGCAGCTTGCGCGCCATCTCCGCCATATCGAGCGAGGCGAGCAGCTCCTCGCCCCGCGCGCGCATCTCCGCCGAGGAAAGCTGGCCCAGCTCGCGCATCGGCAGCATCACGTTGTCCAGCACGCTGAATTCGGGCAGCAGGAAATGGAACTGGAAGACGAAGCCGAAGCGCTCCAACCGCAGATCGCCGCGGGTATCGTCGTCGAGTTGCGATGTCGGCGCGCCCTCGACCAGCACCTCACCCGCGCTCGGCCGGTCGAGCAGGCCGAGCAGGTAGAGGAGCGAGGATTTGCCCGAGCCCGAAGGGCCGGTGATGGCGGTGAAGCTGCCGGGCGCGAAGTCGAGGTCGATCTCCTCCACGAGCACGGTCGGCACGGGTCCGGGCAGGATGCGCGAAAGACCGCGCGCGGCGATGGCGGCGATCACGTCGCGCCCCGGATCACCGCCAGCGGGTCCGTCCGCGCCGCGCGCCGCGCCGGCAGCCAGGCCGCGCCGACGGCGGCGGCCATGGCGATCAGGCTGGCGACGACATAGAGGTCCAGCGACTGGGCGACGCGCATGGTCTCGTTCGGATCGGTCGCGCCGGGCGCGGGGATGCGCGCGATGCCCGCCGCCATCGCCATCGCCACCAGCCAGCCGAGCATGGTGCCGACGCTCCCGACGAGAGCCCCCTCGATGACGAAAATCCGCACGATCACGCGCCGCGACAGGCCGATCGAGCGCATGATCGCGATGTCGCGCGCCTTCTCCAGCACCACCGTCGAGATCACGTTGAAAATACCGAAGCCGGCGACGACGAGAATCGCGCCGGTGACCGTGGTCATGATGATGTTCTGCAACAGGAACACCGCCAGGATGCGGCTGTAGGTCTCCTCCCACGGCGCCGCCTTGAACCCGAACCGCCCTTCGATCTCCTTCGCCATCGCCACCGAGCGCGTGATGTCGTCGAGGCGGATGTCGATCTCGTTCACCACCAGCGGCCGGTTCTCCAGCGCCTGCTCGCGCGCGAGCTGGAGATAGACCTGGCCCAGATCCTGGGTCTCGATGCCGGTGCTGAACAGCCCGACGACGCGCAGCGCCGCGCTCGCGCCGGTCGTGGCGACGCCGGTGATCGTGTCGCCCAGGCCGGCGCCCATTTTCGCCGCCAG
>JAJZFF010000193.1 GCA_021805485.1 Pseudomonadota bacterium | reverse complement strand
ACAAAAATGCTCAAACGTCCTGTTTCCACGCGCCGCCGGTAAATCTACGGAGCTCGGTTAAAGCGGATGGCGCGATTCTCTCCAAGCCGAAACAATGATGTTCCAGAGCCTGGATAATAGCCGCCGGACACGTGATTTGCTGATCACCATTTTTCCGCGATTGCGCCGAGGGTGGAATCAGAACAGCACGCCGGCCTCGACCACGAAGGTGGCCTGGTTGCGCCCGGTGCCGTTCGCACCGTAGCCGGTGCTGCCAGCATAGCCGACCTTGGTCAGATGCAGCAGGCCGAGATCGCCGCGGACGAACAGGTTCTTGTTCTGCCAGGTCGGCGTGACCGACAGGCCGTAGCCCTGCGCTCCGGGGTTGAGGAACCAGAAGCCGGGGCCGTTCGAGCTGAAATACTCGACCCAGCCGCCCAGCGAATAGGGGCTTTTGCCGAACGCGTAATCGGCGAAGAGCGCCGCGCCGAAATTGCTCGTGAACTTGCTGATGCCAACCTTCTGGTCAGGCTTCGCATACACATACTGAACCTCCGGCACGAGGTTGAGGTTGCCATGCGTGTAGCTGTAATAGCCGCCGATCATCGTGGAGTTGATATAGTTGGCGCCATAGGAGCCGACGGTCGACTGGTTGTAGGGCGTTGTGGCGCTGCCATAGGTATTCGCGAGCAGGCCGGTATGACCCAGATTGGTCGCGCCGAACACCGAAAGCGCGTTGTTGTCGTTGAAGCTGTAGGTGACCAATCCCTGCAGGAAGTTGAACACCCCGGTGTCGAACCCGTCACCGAAGGTCACGCTGGCGCTGACCGGTCCCATCGTGTAGGTCGCCGAAACGCCGCGGCTCTGCGAATTTTCAACATAGAAGAGGTCGGTCGTCAGCACGTTGGCGTTGTTCCAGTCGATGCCGGACTCGTAACCTTCGAGCGAACCGATCTGGCCGACCGAGATCGAGAAGTTCTTGGTCGGCGCGAGCGTGATATATCCGGCGTAGAGCGGGCCGGTGGAGAAGGTCTGCACCGAGGTCGCCGTGGGCTTGGTGCCCAGGGTCAGCGAGTTGTTCGAGCCGACCTGGATGGTGAACTGCACGAGGCCGCTGGTCTTCTGGACCTCGATCTGCCCGTTCATGAACTCGGCGCCGGTGCTCTTGTCGGTGCCCAGAAGACCGCCGCTCGTGCTGTTGCCGGTGCCGGAGAGCGCGTACATGTAGCCGTCGGCGCCGCCGCTGAGTTGGAGCGGGCCGAGCGGACCGCCGTCGATCTTGATTGCCGAGGGGCCATTGAATGCCTGCGCCGATTGCAGGGCGCAGAGCGAAATCGCCGCGCCAAACGAGGCGGCGATCAGCCGCGCGCGGTTCCGCCGGCCGGGCGTTCTGGAATGGTCTAAACTCATGATGCCTCCTTCAGGCTCTTGTTTCGTGTCTGCTGCACAAGTTTTCATCGTTCAACGACGGAAGATTCCGGTCTCGCGTCGCACAACGTGATTATGCCGCAAACCGCATGCCAGAAGATTGCGCAACCGCTCACATTCCAGGAGTGGAATCAGTTTCGATGGTAAT
Source organism: Pseudomonadota bacterium (assembly GCA_021805485.1). The sequence continues at coordinate 10,450 of JAJZFF010000193.1, read as the reverse complement.
GTGGCAGATAGGTTACAGTCAGGCGGAAGCCCGATCTGCGGCAAAAAATTCGCGCACCGCGGCGACCGTCTCGGCGAGGCCCTGCCGACTGACCGTGACGCCGGTTGGAAACGCGCTTTCGAGCCTCGAGGGAAAGGCGCGGTCGAGCAGGACGAATACGCCTCTGTCGCCGGCGCGACGGATGAGCCGCCCAAAGCCCTGCCTGAGGCGGAGCCGCACGATGGCGTCATCATAGGTCTTCGGATCGCCATGCGAGAGGTGGGTCCGGCGGACGCGGTGTAGAATGTCGGGCCGTGGCCAGGGCGTGCGCTCGAACACCACGAGGCGCAGCGCATTGCCCGGAATATCCACGCCGTCCCGCATCGCATCCGTGCCTAAAAGACAGGCATTTTGTTCGGCGCGAAAGCTGTCGACCAGCGTGGCGTTGTTCATCGCGTCCACATGCTGTGCAAAGAGCGGAATGTTTGCGGCATCGAGCGCCGGCGCGATGCGCGCATGCACGGCGCGCAGCCGCGCGATGGCGGTGAACAGGCCGAGCGCGCCACCGCCAGAGGCAAGGAAAAGGGCGCGGAAGGCGGAGGCCAGCGCCTCCGGCGTCTCGCGCAGATTGTCGCGGACGATGAAGATGCGGGTCTGCGCGGGATAGTCGAAGGGCGAGGCGAAGGCGGCGCGGATCGCCGGCGCGGCGAGATGGGTCGCGCCGGTGCGCGACTCGGCGCGGCGCCATTCGGCATCCTGCTCCACGTCATCCATCGCTGTGGTGCGGTCGCGCAGGGTCGCGGAAGTGATCAACAGCCCGTGCGCCCGACTCGCCACCGCGTCGGCGAAGGCTTCGGTCGGGTCGAGCAGATGCGAAAGCAGGGCAATGTCGCGCCCCTGGCGGATGAACAGCACGTGGAACGGCCGCTCGCCAGGCTCGGGTGGCGCTTCGTTGACGGCGGCGAGCATGCGCCGCCAGCTCGCCACCGGATCGAGGGCGCGGCGCTTCAGGCTGCGAATCGCCGCCTCGATGCGCTGCCGTTCAGTACTGTCGATGGTGCCGGCCTCTTCGTCGAGTCGCGCCGCGAGCCGCTCGCGCAGCGAGGTCAGCGGCGCTTCCAGTCTGGCGAGATCCCGCGCGAGATCGGATGCGGCGGCGGCCAGTTCCGGCTCGGCCGGATAGAGATCCGCCTCGATATCAAGATTCGACTCGCGCTCGGCTGCGGTCGCACGGGCGCGGGCCTGAGCGGCGAGGGCGGTGAGAAACGCTTCGGCGGCGCCGGGGCCAATCTGGTCGAGCGCTGCGGTCGGCTCGCCCAGTCGTGCCAGCATGGTCGCTCCCGGCAGCACCCGTGCCGCCGCGCGCAGCGCGTCGAGCGGTGCCGCAAGCCGTTCATCGGCGGCGACCAGATCTTCGAGCCGCCGGGCAAGGCCGCGCGCGCGCGACCGGCCGCCTTCGGCGCCGAGCAGCCAGCGGCGCAACTCGGCCATGCTCGCGCCGGAGAGTTCCGCCGCGAAGGCGGAATCGGCGGCATCGAACAGGTGGTGCCCCTCGTCGAACACATACCGCGTTGGCACGCTGGAATCGTCCAGCCCGCCCCAGACCGCCTGCGCCATGACCAGCGCATGGTTCGCGATCACCAGATCGGCACCGCGGGCGCGGCGGATCACGTGTTCGATCGTGCAACGCTTCCAGTGCGGGCAGGCTGAATGGATGCACTCGCCGCGCCGGTCGGCAATCTGCGGCAGCAGCCCCGAGCCGAACAGTTCGGCGAACCAGCCGGGCAGGTCACCTCCAGCGATGTCGTGATCGCTCGAGGCGAGCGCCCAGCGTGCGATCAGCCCGAGGGCAACCAGATTGTAACCGCGCGCTCCGGCGGCGGCGTCCTCGAAATTCAGCAAGCAGAGATAATTCTCCCGCCCCTTGCGAAGCACGACCCGCCGCCGTCGCCGCGCCGGATCGGGCTCCAGCCGCGCCGATTCCTGCTCGATCTGCCGCTGAAGGTGGCGGGTATAGGTGGAGATCCACACGCTTCCCTGGTTGCGCTCCGCCCAGAGCGAGGCCGGGGCGAGATAGCCGAGCGTCTTGCCCGTACCGGTGCCTGCCTCGGCAAGCACGCAATGCGGCACGCCCTCGGCGGCGGGCGGCGCAAAGGCGGCGGTGGCCGCCGAGGCATAATCGGATTGGGCCGGCCGTTGTTCTGCGCCGCCGCCGAGCAGGTCGGCCAGCCGCCCCCGGGCCGCATCCTGCGGCACCGGATAGGAAGAGGGCGGCGGCCGGGGCGCCTCCTCCTGCCATTCGGGCAGGATCATGCCAAGACGCAACGCCGCGCGATCCGGCCTTGCTGCCGGCTGTCCGAGCGCTGCTGCCACAGGCTTCGCCCAGGGCCAGCCGGCCTCGCCCATCAGTGCGGCGAGCCCGGCGGCCCGGCGATTCATCGGCAGCGAGGCGCTCTGGTCGAGTCGGCCGAGCAGGGCGATGGCGATGTCCGGCAGCAGGGCGGCGGCGGCCTCGATCGTTGCCGGCGGGTCGAAATCGAGCGCGCGGGCGAGGCCGGAGGGTGTTGGTGCCGCCGTCACCGCCGGCATGACGAAAGCGAAGAGGTCGAGCAGGTCGAGGACGGGGATCGACAGGTCGAGCCGCTGCAATGTCGCCGCCTCATGCACGACCAGGGGCGGCGGCAGATCGCGCAGCGCGGCGCGTGCCTCGGCCACGGTCAGATGTCGCAGTTCGCCGTCGGGATCGAGGAGAGCCGCCCGGCCATGCGCCGTCACCAGCGACGGCGCGGCGGGAAGAATCAGGCGCGACGGGGTGTCCATGCGGTTTGTCTATCCCGCAGTGGCGGTTTCGCCAAAGCGCCGGACACTCAGGCAGCGATCCGCGCGAGCAGCGCGCCGACGACAGCCTCGAACATCGCCGCGGTCAGCCGCCCGGTATTGGTATTCAGCCGGGAGACGTGGAAGCTGTCCGCGAGCACGATACCGCCCGGCAGTTCCGTCATCGCGCCGTGGCTGAATTTCGCATGGCTCTGCTTCAGGCCGAAGGCCCGCAGCGTTGCCTGGTGGGCGATTCCGCCGAGAGCGAGAATGCCGCGCAGCTGCGTCATCGCTGCGATGTCGCGGGCGAGGAAGCCGTTGCAGGCAGCGATTTCGGCGGGCAGGGGACGATTCTCCGGCGGCACGCAACGAACTGCGTTGATGATGCGGCAATCCCGCAATTCCAGCCCATCATCCGGCCGCTCGGCATAGACGCCGATGGCAAGGCCATACTTGATCAGCGTGGCATACAGCAGGTGGCCGGCGAAATCGCCGGTGAAGGGCCGGCCGGTCCGGTTGGCGCCACGCAGCCCCGGCGCGAGCCCGACCACCAGCAACCTGGCGTTCTCCGGCCCGAAACACGGCACGGGAGCGTTGAACCAGCCCGGGAATTTCGCATGGTTCGCTGCGCGAAACCCGGACAGGCGAGGGCAGAGCGCGCAGTCGCGCGCCGGTTGCGCCGACACGCCGGATCAGTCTTGCGTCGCTTCGGCGCGCTGCATCCGGGGCCGCGGTTCGGTCTGCCGCCGAGTGAACTCGTTGGCTATGTCAGCCAGGTCGACGAACTGATCAGACTGGCGGCGCAATTCGTCGGCGATCATCGGCGGGCTGGTCTTGATCGTCGAGATGACCGATACGCGCACGCCGCGCCGTTGCACCGCCTCGACGAGGCGGCGGAAATCGGAATCGCCCGAGAACAGGATCGCATGGTCGATATGCGGGGCCATTTCCAGCATGTCGATTGCGAGCTCGATATCCATATTCCCCTTGACCCGGCGGCGACCGGCGCCATCAGTGAATTCCTTCGCCGGCTTGGTCACCAGCGTATATCCATTATAGGCCAGCCAGTCGGTGAGGGGCTTGAGCGGCGAATATTCTTCGGTATCGAGTAACGCCGAGTAATAATAAGCGCGCACGAGATTGACCCGGTCAAAAAAATCGAGAAGCCGCCGGTAATCGACATCAAAGCCAAGCGCCCGCGACGCGGCGTAGAGATTTGCGCCATCGATGAATAATGCAGTTTTTTCTTGTGGAAGCAGGCGCATGGCCGTAACCTTTCGACGTAAAATTTTTCGGAATAAATCAATCTGTTAAAAGCAGGTCGCCACATAACGTTTACGCGAAAGTTTCACATTAGTATAGTTATGTGTTCATGATCCTGATCGCACTCGGTGCCAACCTGCCCCTTACAGATGACGGCTCACCGTATGACACATGTTTTCATGCGGTGGAAGAGATGCAGAAAATTGAGACAATTCACCTTGTGGCTGTCTCATCCTGGTATCGCACGCGCCCGGTTCCGCCTGATCCGACGCAACCGGATTTCTGCAATGGCGTCGTCCGGTTTTCGGGAGCGCCTGATCCCGTTGCGCTGCTCGAGGCACTGCACGAGATCGAGGCTCGGTTTGGCCGCGTCCGGTCGGTTCCGAATGCGGCACGCACGCTGGATCTCGACCTGATCGACGTGAACGGGATGGTGCGGGAGACCGGGTCGCCGATCCTGCCGCATCCGCGCGCTCATTTGCGGACATTCGTGCTCCGGCCGCTGCTTGATGTCGCGCCTGATTGGGTGCATCCTCTGATGCTGCGTCCGGCAAGGGAATTGTTCTCCGCGCTGCCGGAACGTGCGGAAGGCGAAATCCGCCTCTGGTAGAAAGGGACGTCCCGGTTTGGTTGCATGCCGGGCGGCGCTCTGCTATTTTCAAAGCCGTTTCTGTTTTCCGGGTGCCTGCGGGCGCCCTGCTGGAGTGACCACATGGCACGCGTTACCGTCGAAGACTGCATCGAACAGATCCCCAACCGGTTCGAACTGGTGCTCCTCGCCGCCCAGCGCGCGCGGAACCTCTCCAGGGGCGCCTCGATCACGATCGATCGCGACAACGACAAGAACCCGGTGGTCGCACTGCGCGAGATCGCTGATTCCACGGTCGATTTCGGCGGTCTCGAGCAGGATCTCGTCAAGTCGCTGTCTCGCGTGCCGGACCCGGAACCGGCGGACGAAGAGGTTCAGGACCTCATCCCGACCGATCAGAACATCTTCGGCCTGCAGGACGTCTCCGCCGAGGAGGAAGCCGCAGCGATGGCCGCCGAATCCGAGGAGATGACCTCCGAGGACATCGCCGCGGCGATCGAGGCCGAACTCGGCGGCGGACGACCGCGCCGCTGAGACCGGTCTTTTTCCGGTGGGCGCGCCGCTTGACGGGATGGGCGTGAACCACCCCCTCCTCGCGCCCGAAGGTCTCGCGGGCACCGCCGTCACCCACGAGGCGCTCAAGCCGTTGATCAGCCGGATCAACGGCTATGACACGAAAGTCGATATCGCCCTGATCGACGACGCCTATGGCGTCGCATCCGAGGCCCATGCGGGGCAGACCCGCGAAAACGGCGATCCCTACATCACCCATCCGCTCGCGGTGGCGGACATCCTGGCCGATTACCGGCTCGATGCCCGCAGTATCGTCACCGCCCTGCTGCACGACGTCATCGAGGATACCAAGGTTACCCTCCCGGCGCTGCAAGGCCGTTTCGGCGCTGAGGTCGCCGGGCTGGTCGACGGCGTCACCAAGCTGACCCGCCTCGAACTTCAGTCGGACCGGACCAAGCAGGCGGAGAATTTCCGCAAGCTCGTGCTGGCGATGAGCAAAGATATCCGTGTTCTGCTCGTCAAGCTCGCGGACCGCCTGCACAATATGCGCACGATCCATTTCGTCCGCTCACCGGAGCGCCGCGCGCGCATCGCGCGCGAGACGATGGAGATCTACGCGCCGCTTGCCGAGCGCATCGGCATGGACCGGGTGAAGGTCGAACTGCAGAACCGCGCCTTCGCGGTGCTCGACCCCGAAGCCTACGACTCGATCCAGGCCCGGCTGAACTTCCTGCGCGGCCAGGGTGCCGATGTCATCGACGAGGTGCGCGCCGAACTCGGTCGGATCCTCAAGGAGGCTGGGGTCGAGGTCATTGATATTTCCGGTCGGGAGAAGTCGATCTACTCCATCTGGGAGAAGATGCAGCGGCGCAACGTTGCCTTCGAACAGTTGTCGGACATCATGGCATTCCGCATCATCGTGCCGACACGCGAGCAGTGCTACGTCGCCCTCGGCGCGATCCACGCGGCCTTTCCGGTCATTGCCGGCCGATTTAAGGACTACATCTCGACCCCGAAGGCGAACATGTATCAGTCGCTCCATACCGGGGTGACGTTGCGCCATCCGCGCAACCAGAAGATCGAATTGCAGATCCGCACACCGGAGATGCATGCGATCGCGGAAAACGGCGTCGCCGCCCATTGGCTCTACAAGCAGGGCGAGGCCTCTGCCGCCGACGTCAAGCAGTTCCGCTGGGTGCAGGACCTGCTCGAAATTCTCGAGAACTCTTCTGCGCCTGACGAATTCCTCGAGAATACCAAGCTTGAGCTCTATCAGGATCAGGTTTTCTGCTTCACTCCGAAGGGGCAGCTGATTCAGCTGCCCCGCGGCGCGACGGCAGTGGATTTCGCCTATGCGGTGCATTCGCAGATTGGCGATACCTGTGTTGGCGCCCGTATCAACGGCCGGCTGATGCCGTTGCGCTACGAACTGCAGAACGGCGACCAGGTCGAGATCCTGACCGCCCGTGGCGGAACGCCCTCGCCGTCGTGGGAGCGTTTCGTCGTCACCGGCAAGGCGCGGTCGCGGGTGCGCCGCTTCATCGCCGGCCAGTTGCGCGAGCAGAATCGCGACCAGGGCAAGGCCGCCCTCGCCAAGGCATTCCGCCAGGACGGCGTGGACGGTTCCGAAAAAGTTCTGGAAGTTGCGCTGAAGGCGCTCAAGCAGGCCAGCCTCGACGACCTCTATGTTGCGGTCGGCACCGGCAATCTCGCAGCCCGGGATGTGGTGCAGGCGGCTTATCCGGATCTGCGCGAAAGCCGTGCGCCGCGAATGGTGCCCGGCATGCTCGCCCGAGCGCCGCGGCCGCCCGCGCGCGGAACCGGCCTGCCCATCACCGGGCTGATTTCCGGCATGGAGGTGCATTACGCCGGCTGCTGCCACCCGCTGCCGGGCGACAAGATCGTCGGCATCATCGCCACCGGAAAGGGCGTGACCATCCACACGCGCGACTGCCTCACCCTCGAGACCTTCGCCAACACGCCGGAGCGGTTCATCGATGTTGACTGGGATTACGCCCAGATCGGCCCAGGCAAGGAAGGCACGCGCGATGGCAACGGCCGCGAACGGCCGTTCACCGGGCGAATCAGCGTGATCGCCTCCAACGCGCCGGCGACCCTCGCCAACATCGCCAACGCGGTCGCCAAGCAGGACGGCGCGATCGCCAATCTCAAGATCATCCACCGCCAGCAGGATTTCTTCGAATGCCTGATGGATGTCGAGGTGCGCGACCTGCGGCATCTCTCCCAGGTCATCGCCGGGCTGCGCGCCGCCGGCGGCGTTGCCCAGGTCGACCGCGCCCGCACCTGACCCCGCCGGGTTGGCGCTGCCGCCCTCTATGGCTATGACGCTCGCATGATCATCGGCATCGGCTCCGACCTGTGTGACATCCGCCGCGTCGAGCGCACGCTCGAACGCTTCGGCGAGCGGTTCATCCAGCGTGTCTTCACCGAAACCGAGCGCCGCCGCGCCGCCCGCCGCCCGGCGCAGTTCGCCGCGACCCTCGCCAAGCGCTTCGCCGCCAAGGAAGCCTGCGCCAAGGCGCTCGGCACCGGCTTTCGCCGCGGCGTATTCATGTCGGACCTCGGCGTCGTGAATCTCCCGAGCGGCCAGCCGACGCTCGCCCTCACCGGCGGCGCTGCGGAGCGTCTCGCCGCGCTCACGCCCCCCGGGCGCAGTGCCTTTGTCCATCTCTCGTTGACCGATGAATATCCCTACGCCTACGCGCACGTGATCATCGAAGCGCGGGACGGCGCGTGACGCGATGACCGCTCCGGCGACGGTCGTGCCGGTCTGCCGGCATTTCGGCGTCTGCGGTGGCTGCAGCGCGCAGGATGTCGCCCCTGCCGCGCTTGCCGAGGCGAAGCACGCCCGGCTCGCCGCCGCCCTCGCGCGGGCCGGCTTCGCTGACCCGCATCCGGCGCCGGTGGTCTCGATCCCGATGGGCACCCGCCGGCGGGCGGATTTCGCCGTCGCGCGCGTCGCCGGCGCCGTCCGGCTCGGCTTTCACGAGACCCGTTCCCGCACGGTGGTCGACATTGCCGAATGCCCCCTGCTGCGGCCCGAGCTCGAAGCGCTGATCGACCCGCTTCGCGCGCTGCTCGCCCGGTTGCAGGGGCTGCGCAAGAGTGCCGATGTCCGGGTCAACCTCCTCGATGCCGGGGCGGACGTGTCGGTCGCGCTCGATGGCGAGGCCACCGCCGCCGACCGGGCGCGGCTGGTCGCCTTCGCGCAGGAACACGACCTGCCGCGAATCAGCCTCGGCGCCGAGCCGGTGCTGATCCGCCGCCCGCCCACGCTCGACTGCGCCGGCCTCGTCGTCCTCCCGCCGCCCGCCGCCTTCCTGCAACCGAGCTTCGAGGGCGAGGCGGCGATCCGCGCCGCCGTGCTCGCCGGCCTGCCGCCGAAACTCACCCGCAAGTCGCGGATCGTCGAGCTCTATGCCGGAATCGGCACCCTCACCGGCGCGCTCGCCGCCCATGCAAGGGTGCATGCGGTCGAGGGCAGCGCCCCGGCGCTGGCCGCGCTCGATGAGGCGGCGCGGACCGGCGGCCAGGCCGGGCGGATCGACACCGAGCGGCGCGACCTCGCCCGCCGCCCCGTCACCGCGAAGGAACTTGCCGGTGCTGCCTGCGTCGTGCTCGATCCGCCCTTCGATGGCGCCGGCCCGCAAATCGCCCCCCTGGTCGAGGCGAAGGTGCAGCGCATCGTCTATGTCAGCTGCAACCCCGAGGCGCTCGCGCGCGAGGCCGCCCCCTTCGCCCGCGCCGGCTACCGCCTGCTCGCTTCCACCCCGATCGACCAGTTCCCCGGCTCCGACCATCTCGAAAGCGTCGTCGTCCTCGGCCTCTGACCGGAACGCGGGGCAGCAAAACCTTGCGCGCGGCGAAGCCGCCATGTTACTCATCCTTGCATGAGCCAGACGGTTTTCCGTTCCGCGCTTTTCCTGCCCCGCGCCGCCACCGTGCTGCGGAGCCTTCCGCTCGCGCTTCGACTTATCGACCCCTGGGCGTAACACCCGGCTGAAAACCGGCACGCACAGGGGAGAAAGACGAGGCTACCCAACGGTTCCCCAGCAGAGCGAGTGCATTCCATGACGATCCATCACCCGAATTTCGGCGCGGTCCCCGACGATCGCGTGTTCATCTTCGACACCACCCTGCGCGATGGCGAGCAGTCGCCCGGCTTCTCGATGAATCTCGACGAGAAGCTGCGCATGGCCGAAGCCCTCGCCGAACTCGGCGTCGACGTCATCGAGGCCGGCTTCCCGATCGCGAGCCAGGGCGATTTCGAAAGCGTGCGCCGCATCGCCGAAACCATCAAGGGGCCGGTCATCGCCGGCCTCGCCCGCTCCGGCCGCGACGACATCGTCCGCGCCGGCGAGGCTGTGAAACCGGCCGAGCGCAAGCGCATCCACACCTTCATCTCCACCTCGCCGCTGCACATGAAATACAAGCTGCGGATGGAGCCCGACGCGGTGCTGGAGGCGGTGGTCCGCTCCGTCACCCTCGCCCGCGACTATACCGACGACGTCGAGTGGTCGGCCGAGGATGGCAGCCGCACCGAGCCCGATTTCCTCTGCCGCTGCGTCGAGGCGGCGATCCGCTCCGGCGCGACGACGATCAACATCCCCGACACGGTCGGCTACGCCGTGCCGGAAGACATCGCGCGGATCTTCACCATGCTGCGCGAGCGCGTCCCCGGCGCCGATGCGGTGATCTTCTCGACCCACAACCACAACGATCTCGGCCTCGCCGTCGCCAACACCATCGCCGCGATCAAGGCCGGCGCGCGCCAGATCGAATGCACCATCAACGGCATCGGCGAGCGCGCCGGCAATGCCGCGCTGGAAGAGATCGTGATGGCGATCCGCACCCGGCACGACGCGGTGCCCTACCGCAACAATATCGACACGCCGCGCATCCTGCGCACCTCCAAGCTGCTCGCCACCATCACCGGGTTCGACGTGCAGCCCAACAAGGCGATCGTCGGGCGCAACGCCTTCGCGCATGAAAGCGGCATCCACCAGGATGGCGTGCTGAAGAACGCGGCGACCTACGAGATCATGACGCCCGAATCGGTCGGCTGGCAGAAGACCAGCCTCGTGCTCGGCAAGCATTCCGGCCGCGCCGCCTTCCGCGACAAGCTGCGCGCCCTCGGCTATGGCGAGGTCGGCGACAACGCGCTGAACGACGCCTTCCGCCGCTTCAAGGACCTCGCCGACCGCAAGAAGCTGGTCTACGACGAGGACATCGCCGCCCTGTTCGACGAAACCGTGCTGCGCGACCAGA